>JAGVNQ010000083.1 GCA_020053195.1 Sideroxydans sp. | reverse complement strand
GAGCGGGTGCAAGGCGCGCAACCCAGGCTGGGGTAAAACTGGTCGTGCAGTTTGTTGTAGGGCACATCGTACAAACGGATGTACGCCCACACGTCTTTGTTCGACCACTCCAGCAGCGGGTTGAATTTTTGCAAGCCGTTATCGTTGTCGAATGCCGACACGTCCAGCGTGCCGCGCGTCACCGCTTGGTCGCGCCTCATGCCGGTGACCCACGCGCCTTTATCTTTTAAGGCGCGGCGCAACGGCTCCACCTTGCGTGCGAAGCAGCAGGCTTTGCGGTTTTCCACGCTGTCGTAGAAGCCGTTGATACCGTGTTCCGTCACCAGTTGTTGCACCCGCGTGCTATCGGGGAAATACACGTGCAGCGGAATGTTGTACTGCTGGCTCACTTCCTGAATCAGGTCGTAAGTTTCTTTCGGCAAACGCCCGGTATCCAGACTGAACATCTGAATGTCAGGCTGAAATTTGGCGATCAGATCGGTCAGCACCATGTCTTCCGCGCCCAGGCTGTTGGCGAACACCACCGGGGCGAATTCGCTCGCGGCCTGACGCAATACGGCGACGGTGTATTCGATTTTTTTGTCCAGCTCGTTTTGAATATCGGTTTTCATTTTGGCAAAGCCTCCTTTAAATCAAGTTGTCCGTCTTTCTCGGTGGCAAACGCCGCCACCCTGAGTGTCCATGCATCCACTTTTGCGCTGGCTGCGGCCACGGCTTCCACATCAACTTCCTCATCCGCTGCCGCCTCCGCCGCCGCATGCGCAAACTCCGCCGCGATTTCTTCCGGTGCGATCAAGTTAAGTTGCACAGTCAGTTGCGCCAGGCTTTCATTGCGCGCACCGCCCAACAACTGCGCTACGCCCGAACCCAGCAAACGCAAAATGGATTCGTTGCACTGCGCCGCCTCGGCATACTTGCGCTGGAACACCAGCGCGTTGCGGTATTCGCGCTCGTGCGCCGCCTCGAAAAAGTTCGCGCCTATCAACACCTGCGATGCCCCCGCGCATTCGCCGCCGCCCAGATTCACCACGCGGAAGTCGGTCTTGTCGCCGAAGTCATGTTTCACGCTGTCCAACTCTTCCGCCTTCACTTCCACCAAATCGGACAGCAATTCCTTGAAATATTCCGCTGGCTGCTTGCGCGCCCAGCCAAAAAATTCCGACTCTTCGCTGAACAAAAATGCGGACTTCAAATACCCGATCGCCAGCTTGATACGCGCCGCCGGAATCGACGGTCCTTTCAGCGCCAGCGCACCGCCCGCCGTGCCCTTGCCCGCGAAATAAATCTGGTAATGCGGAATCAGCTTGCCGTGCAGGCGTTTGGCTTCGCCGTAGATGCCGATGTCGCCAGTCTCGGGCTGCGCGCAACCGTTGTGGCAACCGGACACGCGAATGTGCAAATCCGCATCGCCGCCCGACAACTGCGCCCCCAGCACCGTGCTCGCCGTCAGCCCCAAGCGGCAAGTGGCAGAACCGGGGCAAGCCACCACGTTGTCGCCGGTTCTGGGTTCAAACAAACCGAGTTCGGCCAGCCCGCCGCGTAACGCCGCCACTTTTTCCTGCGGCACATTCAACACCGCCAGATTCTGATCCTGTGTGCTATGCACCTCATCCAGCCCCAGTTCACGCATCACGCGGGCGATACCGCGCAACTGCCCGGCTTTCACATCGCCGATGGAAAGCGCGATGGGAAACACGAACAGTCCCGCTTGTTTCTGCGCGAACAGTTTGCGCGGTGCGCCTTGGCCGGGTGACACACTGCCCGTCGGCGTGCTCCACTCGCCCTGCGGATACTGCGAATTCGCCAGCGCCTGTTTAGTGCGCCCAAACTCTTCGCGGTATTTCTCGATAAAACCCTCCACCCCAAAGCGCTCGACCAAAAACTTGATGCGCGATTTCGCCCGCTTGGTGCGGTCGGAATATTTGTTGTGCAACGTCACCAGTGCTTCCATGGCGAACAGCAATTCGCTCTCGGGAATAAATTCCTCCACCACGATGGACTCGCGCGGCTTGTGCCCCAACCCGCCGCCCGCCCTGATCTTGAAGCCCGGCTGGCCGTCTTTGACCGTGGCGATCACGCCGCAATCGTGCAGCAGCGACTGCGCGCAATCGGCCTCGCAACCGGAGAACGAAATCTTGAACTTGCGCGGCAACTGCTGGTTAAGCGGGTTGCGCAGGAAATGCACGGTCGCGCCGTCCACATGCCTGCCCACATCCACATGCTCTTTCGGGCACACGCCCGCCAGCGGGCACGCCGTCATATTGCGCACAGCGTTGCCGCACGCTTCGCGCGAAGTCAGCCCGACCGCCGCCAAACGGCGCATCGCAGACGGCATAAATTCGAGGGGGATGTAATGCACTTGCACGTCCTGGCGCGTGGTCAGGTGCGCGGCTTTGTGTTGCGAAAAGTCCTCGGCCAGTCCGGCGATCACCTCCAGTTGCCCCGCCGTCAGCCGACCGCCGGGCACTTTGATGCGCAGCATGTTCACGCCCGGCTGGCGCTGACCGTAAGCGCCCTGTTGCAGACGAATCGCGGTGAAGCGGTCGGGATCAATTTCACCCGCATTGAAACTTTCAATCGCCTGCTCGAAGCGATCTATTTCTTCCAGGTCGGACAGGTTGCGGTTGTGTAAACTCATTTTGATTTCCTTTCAACAAAAACCTTAATTCAAGCCACAGAGATCACAGAGCACACAGAGAAAAACCTGCGCTGTTTTTGCCTTTCTCTGTGATCTCTGTGTCCTCTGTGGCTAATTGATTTTCTTGTTTAATTCAAAACCAATCTTGTGCCGATCACCAGCAACATCACCGCCAGGATCGGTCGCAACACTTTCTCCGGCACTTTCGCGCTCAAGTGGCTGCCGATGAAAATGCCCGGCAACGAACCCAGCAACAAACTGCCCAGCAACACGAAGTCCACCGTGCCCAAGGCCATGTGCCCCATGCCTGCAATGGCGGTGAGCGGCACGGCATGGGCGATGTCGGTGCCCACCACTTTCACCGCCGACAGGCGCGGATAAAGGAACAGCAGCGCCACCGTGCCCAACACACCCGCGCCGATAGACGAAACTGTCACCAGCGCGCCCACCACAAAGCCGGTGGCGATGGTGGCGGCGGGCAGATAGCGGTGATGCAACTCATACACCGTGCCATCGTTGCGCCGCGCCAGTTGCATGATCCAATCCTTGAACAGCAGTGCGGTGGCGGTCAGCAACAAGGCCACGCTCAACAGGCTGGTCACCACACCGCGCAAGGTCTTTTCATCCAGCGCGAGATATTTCAGCAAAGCGATGGTGAGCAGCGCGGCGGGCAGACTACCCAGCGCCAGCAGACCGACGATCTTCCATTCCACCGTGCCGTTGCGGCTATGTACCCAGCCGCCCACGGTCTTGGTCAGCGAGGCATACAGCAGATCGGTGCCGACTGCGGTGGCGGGCGATACGCCGAAGAACAGCACCAGCAACGGAGTCATCAACGACCCGCCGCCCACGCCCGTCACCCCAACGATCAAGCCGACCAGAAAGCCGGAAACTGTGTATAGCCAATCCATTTTCACCACCTTTTACTTCTTCGATGGAGCGCATTCTAGGGGCGGCGCTTTATATGACTAAATACTTTTATGTTAGAATCTTATAACCAAATGACATATAAGGAGTGCACCATGAATTTGCAGCAGTTGCGTTATTTGAACGAGATCGTGCGTTGCGGATTGAACATTTCAGACGCAGCCAACGCGCTCTATACCTCGCAGCCGGGGGTGAGCAAGCAGATCAAATTGCTGGAAGAAGAGCTGGGCATAGACATCTTCGTGCGCAACGGCAAGCGCGTGGTGGCCATCACCGAGCCGGGCAAAGCGGTGCTGGACATCGCGCAGCGCGTGTTGCGCGACACGGAGAATTTGAAACAGGTGGGGCAGGAATTCCGCACGCAGGACAGCGGCTCACTCACCATCGCCACCACGCACACACAGGCGCGTTACGCGCTGCCGCAGGTAGTGAAGGAATTCACCAAGAGTTATCCCGGCGTGAAGCTGGGGCTGCACCAAGGCAGCCCGACGCAGATCGCGGAGCAGGTGTTGAGCGGCGAAGTGGACATCGGCATCGCCACGGAAAGTTTGGCACTGTATGACGAGCTGGTCACCCTGCCTTGCTACGAATGGCATCACTGCGTGGTCGTGCCGCCCAAGCATCCGCTGCTGCTGGAGAAACGCCTGACGCTGAAAAAGCTGGCGCAATATCCCATCATCACTTACGACTTCGCCTTCACCGGACGCAACAAGATCAACCAGGCGTTCAGCGAAGCCGGGATCGAACCCAACATCGCGCTCACCGCCATCGACGCAGACGTGATTAAAACCTATGTGGAGCTGGGGCTGGGTGTAGGCATCGTGGCGCAAATGGCCTTCATCCCCGAGCGCGACAAACACCTGCGCATGCTAGATGCCGGGCATTTATTCCAACCCAGCACCACCCGCATCGCCATCCGCCAAAACCAATACCTGCGCGGCTTCGGCTACCATTTCATCGAACTGTTCGCGCCACAACTCACGCGCGAAGTGGTGGCGAAGGCGCTGCATTTGACGAGTTAGCGCAATATGATTCTGTAGGAGCGGCTTTAGCCGCGAATG
>JAGVNQ010000037.1 GCA_020053195.1 Sideroxydans sp. | reverse complement strand
CGACCCTCACCCTAACCCTCTCCCGCCAGCGGGCGAGGGGATGTGACGCGCTTGTAATTTATTACTGCTGCTTGCTTCTTCTTCATCCGCAAACCTCGGCAGCTTGTCCTTCAACACCAGTTGCACCGGCAACTCTCCCGCTTCCAATCGGCGCGTCACATTCAGATGGATGCCGCGCACGTCCAGCGCTTGCAGCAAGGCGGGAAACTCGGCGCACCAGCGGTCTTCGGCCAGGTGGTCGAGCACGCTGCGTTCGTTGTTGGCGCTTTCCACCGCGCGGATCACGTTGAAATTGGCCGTGCCGGTTTTGGCATCGACGCGCAAACGCACCATGTAATTGTCCCAGCCTTGGCGGCGGAAATGCACCACGCCGCCTTCGACGAACAAGGTGTCGGACACGTCTTCCACTTGATAGCCCAAATCTTTTAGCGACTGCTGCAACACCAGCGCGGACGCTTCCTGCACCGCTTGCGCCTGCACTGCTTCGACACGTTGCTGGATGCGTAGCCGTAATTCGGTGGTGAGCAATTGCGTGCGCTCGCTATCCGAATATGGCGCATCGGAAATTTCTTTCGCCACGGCGGCGATGTCCTGTGGCACGTCGCCCAGATGTGCGATGCGCGCCAGCAGGCGCTGCACGGCAGTTTGCCCGCTGGCCTCGGCGATGGCCGCATCCAGCGTCAGTTCCTGTCCCAGATCATCCATGCGCAGCGCGGATTCGGTGAGCAGCATGGAGCGCAACTCTGCGACAACCGCGTGTAACGCGCGCAAATATGCGGCCAGTTCAAATTCGCTGTGATTGTCCGGTTGCGCCGGGCGGGTGGCCGCCACTTTGTCGGCGCTCACATAATGCGCGGCCAGTTTGGACAGCGTTGCAAACTCCGCCTCCGTTGCTTGCATCTCCTGCAACAGGGCTTCGCGCCCCTGTGAGGTGGCGTGGTTCAGCTCATCGCGCAAACGCTGGCTGCGGTCTGCGTGCTCGTCGCGCAACCTGTCCGCTTCGGCATAACCCTCGGCCACCGCCTGTGCCGCGCGGATTGCCGCTGCCGCCAGCATTGCGCTGAGCGGATCGACGACGATGAAGGCGGTAGTGGGGCCACTCATGGAATATTTAGGGCATCTTTAAATGATTCGTCACACCGGCGAAGGCCGGTGTCCAGCAAAAAAAATGTGTGCAGTGCAACGTGCTGACATAACGGCATTTTCAATAAAACCGCTGGATTCCGGCTTTCGCCGGAATGACGGAATTTGAATTTTTTGCGATGCCCTCACTTCCATGTCACATAACTTTTTTCTTTGACGGCGGCGGCGAGCAAATTCATCAGCGGTAGCGCGCGATGGGCTGTGCTCACCACCGGCTCGTCAGAATCTTTGAGTGCTGGCGGCGGCGATTTTTTTGTGGCTTCGATGGCGGCGGTCAAGCGCGCCAGCGCCTGCGGTACATCTTCCGCGCGGATCGCTCCGGGCACACTCGCGCTGTGTCCCATCATTTTCAGCAATGGCAGCGCGTGGTCGCCGAACATGGTGATGTCGGCATAAGCATCGGTGGTAAAAGTGACCAGCATGGTGTGCTCCGTTAATTGTGAAAAATAATTTAGCCACGGATGAACACAGATGAAACACGGATAAAACCAAAAAATTCAATAGCCATCTCATCCCCTCCCCCTTGCAGGGGGAGGGTTAGGGTGGGGGTAGAAACGTTACTGTTCAACTACTCTACCCCCATCCCAACCTTCCCCCTGCAAGGGGGAAGGAGCGGGTTCGGCTTGCCGGAAATTATCGGTGTGAATCCGTGTTCATCCGTGGCTAAAACAGATTCTTATACGTGCCGACCCTACATCAATATCACGTCGTACTGTTCCTGTGAATACAGCGTTTCCACTTGCAGCGAAACCGGTTTGCCGATGAAGTCGGAAACCTGCGCGAGGCTTTGCGATTCTTCGTCTAGGAACAGGTCGATGACTTGTTGCGAGCCCAAGATGCGATATTCGCGTGCGTTGAACTGGCGCGCTTCGCGCACGATTTCGCGCAGGATCTGGTAACACACGGTCTGCGCGGTTTTGACTTCGCCGCGCCCCTGGCAGGTGGGGCAGGGTTCGCACAACACGTGCGCCAGACTTTCGCGCGTGCGTTTGCGTGTCATCTCCACCAAGCCCAGCGCGGAGAAGCCGTGCACGCTGATGCGGGTGCGGTCGTGCGCCAGCATTTTGTTGAATTCTTCCAGCACCGCGTCGCGGTGTTCGGCGCTGTCCATGTCGATGAAGTCGCAGATGATAATGCCGCCCAGATTGCGCAGGCGCAGTTGGCGCGCGATGACTTGCGCGGCCTCCAAATTGGTTTTGAAAATAGTGTCGTCGAAGTTGCGTCCGCCGACGAAGCCGCCGGTGTTGACATCGATGGTGGTCATCGCTTCGGTCTGGTCGATGATGAGGTAGCCGCCGGATTTCAGATCGACGCGGCGCGACAGCGCGCGCTCGATTTCTTCTTCCACGTTGTACAGGTCGAACAGCGGGCGCGTGCCGATGTAGTGGTCCAGTTTGGGCACGGCGGTGGCGATGTAATCGTTGGCGAACGCCTGCATGCGCTCGTAGGTTTCGCGCGAATCGACGAGGATGCGCGAGGTGTCGGCATGCACGCAATCGCGCAGTACACGCAGGCTGATGTCCAGCTCTTTGTACAGCAGCGCGGGCGGCCCTACCCGCTGCGATTGCTGTTGCAGTTTGTTCCACAGCTTGTCGAGGTAGCTCACGTCGGCGCACAACTCGGTATCGCAAGCCGCTTCCGCCATGGTGCGGATGATGTAGCCGCCTTTGTGGTCGGCGGGAATCAGTTGCTGCAACTGGCCGCGCAACGCCTCGCGCTCTTCTTCGCTTTCGATGCGCTGCGACACGCCGATGTGCGATTCCTGCGGCAGATACACCAGCAGCCGTCCGGCGAAACTGAGTTGCGTGGAAAGGCGCGCGCCTTTGCTGCCGATGGGGTCTTTGATGACTTGCACCAGAATGCTCTGGCCTTCGAACAACACTTTTTCGATGGGCTTGGCCACGTCGCCGTTATTGTTGTTGCCCCAGATGTCGGCCACGTGCAGAAAGGCGGAACGCTCCAGACCGATGTCGATAAACGCCGATTGCATGCCGGGCAACACGCGTTTCACTTTGCCCACATACACGTTGCTGACCAGACCGCGCTGGCTGCCGCGCTCGATGTGCAGCTCCTGCACCACGCCTTGCAACATCACCGCCACCCGCGTTTCCTGCGGCGTGACGTTAATCAAAATCTCTTCGCTCATGGAGCGGCGTATCCGAACAGTTTCAGCAATTCCACCGTCTCGTACAGCGGCAGTCCCACGACTCCGCTATAGCTGCCTTCGATGTGTTTTACGAACGCGCCGGCATGACCTTGAATGCCGTAAGCGCCCGCTTTGTCGTGCGCTTCGCCGGTGAGCAGATATTGCTGGATACGTTCTTCGCTCAAGCTGTCGAAAGTGACGGTGGTGGTCGAAAGGCGCATCTCCAGCTTATCCTCGAATATCATCGCCACGGCGGTGAGCACCTGATGCTGTTTGCCGGAAAGCGTGCGCAAAATTTCGGCGGCGTGATCTTTGTTGTCCGGTTTGCCGATGATTTTGCCGTCCAGCGTGACCGTGGTGTCCGCCGCCAATATCGGGAACAGCGGCTGGTTGCGCAACACCAGCGACTTCCAGGCGGCGATGGCTTTGTCGCGGCACACGCGCTGCACGTAGTCCGTAGGCAACTCGCCCTCGAGCGGCGCTTCATCCACATCCACCTTGCGGCGCGGGTTGTTGCGCAACAGCAACACCTCGAAATGCACGCGGATCTGTTTGAGCAATTCGCGGCGGCGCAGGCTTTGCGAGGCGAGATAGATGTGGTGGTGTTTGATGGCCATGGCGAACTCTTAAAAATGTGAACGAATGGAATAATTAAATCATACAACTGCCCCGCATGCCTGACCAAATGGCGATGTGCGGGCACACAGAGTGAAGAAGCCCGAATTTAGGGGCTTGCGGGTCGATTTATTCGCGGTGGTAGGGATGGTTGTGCAACAAGGAATGCGCGCGGTACAACTGTTCCGCCAGCAACACGCGCACCATGCCGTGCGGCAGGGTGAGGGCGGACAAGGCCATCAAGTGTTTGGCCTGCTGTTTGACCGATTCGTGCAGGCCGTCCGCGCCGCCGATGATGAATGCCACATCGCAACCCTGCCGCATCCAGTCTTGCATTTGTTGCGAAAGCTGTTTGGTGGTGGGGGTTGCGCCGTGTTCGTCGAGAGCGATGCACAGCGCGCCATGGGGCAGGGCGGCGCGGATACGTTGCGCCTCGGCTTCCATGATCTGCGCAGCAGTCTTGCCGCTGTTGCGCGCTTCCGGCTTGATCTCGACCAGCGTGATGGTCGCCTCGCGCGGCATACGCTTGGTGTATTCGTTGAAGCCCTCGCTGATCCAGGATGGCATCTTGTTGCCCACCGCGAGGATTAGCAGCTTCATTTTGAAAAACCTTGTTGTCCACGAAAGACACGAAAGAACACGAAAAGAATCACCCCCGAAATATGGCTTACCAAGCCAGAATGTCCGGTTGATTTTTTTCGTAAATTTCGTGTTTTTCGTGGAAGAAAAAAGGTTTTAAGGTTCATTTTGCAGCGGCATCACGCTGTTTGGGCTTGGCTCCCCACAGCTCTTCCAGGTTGTAATACGCGCGCACTGCCGGTTGCATCACGTGAACCAGCACTTCGCCGAAGTCGAGCAAAATCCATTCGCCGCTTTGCTGGCCTTCCACGCTGAGCGGGTCTTCGCCCAGCTCTTTCAATTTCTTTTCCACGTTGTCGGCCAGCGCCTTGGTTTGGCGCGTGGATTGCGCGCTGGCGATAATCATGCATTCGAACAGCGGGCTTTGTTTGCTGGTGTTGATGATTTCGATGTCTTGCGCTTTGACATCTTCGAGGGCGGCGATAACGGCTTGGGTAATTTCTTGTGTGCTTAGCATGAACGGTAGAGTGAGTTGGAGTTAATAAAATCGGTAACGGTGTCGGGGGTCAAGTATCGGATGCTTTTGCCGATAGCACAACGGCGGCGAATATCGGTGGCGGAAATTTCCAGCGCGGGCATGTCGGCTACAAAAATCGCGCCGCCCGGTGTTTCGTGTAAAACCTGCGCGCCGGGTGCGAGACGCGCCTGATATTCGGCCTGTAAAGCGGCATCGGCCAGCTTCATCGCATTGCCCAGCGGCAAACCGCCGGCGCGTTGTAACACAACGATATGCGCCAGCGCAAACAAACGATGCCACTCATGCCAGGTGTGCAGTTGCAGAAAAGCGTCGCCGCCGAGGATCAGGCACAACGACTGCTCAACGCCCAGCTCGGCGCGCAACTCGTCCAGCGTATCCACCGTGTAACAAGGGTCGCTGCGCATCACTTCGCGCGCGTCCACCACGAATTGCGGGTTGCCGTGAATCGCACGCACCACCATTTCCAGCCGCTGCGCCGCAGAGGCGGCGGGGGCAGCGCGATGCGGCGGCGTACCGCCGGGAATAAAACGCACCTGGCCCAAGTCACACTGCTCCAGCGCCTCTTGCGCAATGCGCAAATGCCCCAAGTGAATGGGATCAAACGTGCCGCCGAGAATGCCGATAGGAGAATGGTTCATAAAGGAAAAATTAAAAAACTAGCCACAGATTACGCGGATGATTGTCGCACGACTGGCGGGTTCTCCGCGAACATCCTGATTAACAACAAGGCTTGCTGTGGCCGCGCGGGGGCATTTTTGAAAACGCCACTTCGTGAAGAAGCGCATGGATAGGGCATCTACGTCAATCGGAAGACGTAGAACGCCTATCCATGCGCTTCTCCACGATGTTTGATATTAAAAATGCCACGAATGCAGGAAATAATTGCTTAGGGTGCGCTTGCGCACCAAGCCAATCGGTGCGCAGGCGCACCCTACGCGAATTCCTTTGTGCTGAATGGTTTTGCTTACAGCGCCAGCCTGCGCATGTCGGACAACACATGCGCGAGATACGTGGTGAAACGCGCGC
This sequence comes from Sideroxydans sp., assembly GCA_020053195.1. Taxonomy (GTDB): domain Bacteria; phylum Pseudomonadota; class Gammaproteobacteria; order Burkholderiales; family Gallionellaceae; genus Sideroxyarcus. The sequence continues at coordinate 11,951 of JAGVNQ010000037.1, read as the reverse complement.
CTGCCGCGCCGTCGATCACGCGGTGGTCGTAGGACAGCGACAGCGGCAACATCAAACGCGGCACGAATTCGCCGTCTTTCCATACCGGCTTCATGGCTGAGCGCGACACGCCGAGAATGGCGACTTCGGGCGCGTTGATAATCGGCACGAACGAGGTGCCGCCGATGCCGCCCAAGCTGGAAATGGTGAAACAGCCGCCCTGCATTTCGGCGGCGGAGATTTTTTTCTCGCGCGCACGCTGGCTGACTTCGCTCAACTCTTTCGCCAACTGCACAATGCCTTTTTGATCCACATCGCGTATCACCGGCACCACCAAGCCTTCCGGCGTATCCACCGCCACGCCGATGTGGATGTATTTTTTCAGGATCAGATTTTCGCCGCTGGCATCCAGCGACGCATTGAAATCCGGGAAGTGTTTCAGCGTGATGGCGCAAGCCTTGAGGATAAACGCCAGCGGCGAAATCTTGATGTCCTGCTTGGCGTATTCCGCGCCCAACTCCTTGCGGAAAGCCTCCAGTTCACTGATGTCGGCCTCCTCGAATTGCGTCACATGCGGGATCGCCAACCAGTTGCGGTGCAAATTCGCGCCGGAAATTTTCTTGATGCGCGACAGCGGTTTGCTTTCGATCACACCATATTTGGCAAAATCAATCACGGGCATTTCCGCGACTTGCAGGCCGCTGCCACTCGCCGGTTTCGCCAGCGATTGCTTGACGAAATTCTGCACGTCGTCCTTGGTCACACGGCCTTTTTCGCCGCTGCCTTTGACTTGCGGCAGATTCACCCCGAGTTCGCGCGCGAAGCGGCGGATGGAAGGGCTGGCGTGGGCTAACCCTGCGGACTCAAACCCCTCCCGGCCTCCCAACCCCCCCACGCCCCCCTTGTCAGGGGGGAGCAAGTCAGGGGAGGGAGTAGATTCGGCTCCTCCCCTGACTGCGGAAGGGTCGCTGCGCAGCAGCGGGGCACCCACCGGCGTACTCCTTGCGGGTGCAAGGGGAGGTTGGGAGGGGTTTGTGCTTGGAGCAACTGGCGCAGCTTGAGCATCTGGAGCAGGTGCTACGGCAACAGATGCAGCGGTTGGCACAGCCGCCTCCCCACTCGCTTCAATTGTCACGATCAACGCCCCTTCCGAAACCTTGTCGCCCACCTTGACCTTCACTTCCTTCACCACACCGGCAAACGGTGCAGGTACGTCAATGGTCGCCTTGTCGGTTTCCAGCGAAATCAGCGACTGCTCGGCGGCAACCACATCGCCCACCTTCACCGCTACTTCGATGATCGCCACATCCTTGAAATTGCCGATGTCCGGCACTAATACGTTTTTGATTTCAGCCAATTTGTTCTCCTTGTAATGAACCGAATGCTCAATAGAGTCACAGTCCCTTCCCCCTTGCAGGGGGAAGGTTAGGATGGGGGTTGAAGTGGTGGGCACAATAAAATTTCTACCCCCTCCCTAGCCCTCCCCCTGCAAGGGGGAGGGGATATGACTAAACCGTAGTCGGGTTCGGTTTGTCAGGGTTGATCTGGTACAGCTTGATGGCCTTAGTCACTTCGCTCGCCGCAATCGAACCTTCATCCGCCAGCGCTTTCAAGGCGGCGATGGCGACATAGTGCCTGTCCACCTCGAAGAATCCGCGCAACTTCTTGCGTGTATCCGAACGCCCGAAACCGTCCGTGCCCAGCGTTTTGTAACGCGCTTTGACGAAGGGGCGAATCTGGTCGGCGTAGGCGCGAATGTAATCGGTCGCTGCAACCACCGGCAGCTTGGCATCCAGACAGACATCCACATAACTGGTGCGCGGCGGCGCTTCGGGATGCAGCGTATTCCAGCGTTCGCAGTCGATACCATCGCGCCGCAGCTCGTTGAAGCTGGTCACGCTCCACACATCGGCAGCCACTTTGAAATCTTTTTCCAGCAACTCGGCGGCGGCAATCACCTCGCGCAAAATCGTGCCGCTGCCCAGCAACTGCACCTTGGCTTTCTTCGCCGCGCTGAACTTGTACATGCCCTTGAGGATGCCGTCTTCCGCGCCCTTGGGCATGGCCGGATGCGCATAGTTTTCATTCATCACCGTGAGGTAATAAAACACGTCTTCCTGATTTTGATACATGCGGCGCATGCCGTCTTGCACGATCACCGCTAGTTCGTAAGCGAAGGTCGGGTCGTAAGAAACGCAGTTGGGAATAGTCGCGGCTTGCAAGTGGCTGTGGCCGTCCTGATGTTGCAGACCTTCGCCGTTGAGCGTGGTGCGTCCCGCCGTGCCGCCGACGAGGAAACCGCGCGCGCGCATGTCGCCCGCCGCATACGCCAGATCGCCGACGCGCTGGAAACCGAACATCGAGTAATAAATGTAGAACGGAATCATCGCCACGCCGTTGCTGGCGTAAGAAGTTGCGGCGGCGATCCAGTCGGCCATGCCGCCCGCTTCGTTGATGCCTTCCTGCAAAATCTGCCCGGTAGATGACTCTTTGTAGAACATCAACTGGTCGGCATCCTGCGGCGTGTAGAGCTGGCCCACCTGCGAGAAAATGCCGAGTTGGCGGAACATGCCTTCCATGCCGAAAGTGCGCGATTCATCCGGCACGATGGGCACGATCTGTTTGCCGATATTTTTGTCTTTCACCAGCACGCCGAGCAGGCGCACGAACGCCATGGTGGTGGAAAATTCGCGCTCTTCGCTGCTTTTCAGCAGCACATCAAACACATCCAGAGCGGGAATCTGCAACGCCACGTTGACCGGATCTCGCGCCGGAATCATGCCCATCGCCGCGCTGCGTTCGCGCAGATATTTCATCTCCTGACTATCTTCGGCAGGACGCACGAAAGGCACTTCGGACAACTGTTCATCGGTCACCGGAATGTTGAAGCGGTCGCGGAATTTGCGCAGCGCTTCCTCGTTCATTTTCTTTTGCTGGTGCGTCGGGTTTTGCGCTTCGCCCGCTTCGCCCATGCCGTAACCCTTCACCGTTTTGGCGAGGATTACCGTCGGCTGGCCTTGGTGTTTGTGCGCTGCCGCATAAGCCGCGAACATCTTGTACGGATCGTGGCCGCCGCGATTCAGATGCCAGATTTCGTCGTCAGACATATCGGCGACCAACGCCAACAACTCGGGATATTTGCCGAAGAAATGTTCGCGCACGTATGCGCCGTCCTTGGCCTTGTAGTTCTGGTAATCGCCATCCACCACTTCTTCCATGCGCTTGAGCAGCAGCCCGGATTTATCTTTGGACAGCAGCTTGTCCCAGCGCCTGCCCCAGACGACCTTGATGACGTTCCAGCCCGCGCCACGGAACACGCCTTCCAGTTCCTGAATGATCTTGCCGTTGCCGCGCACCGGGCCGTCCAGACGCTGCAAATTGCAGTTGATGACGAAGATCAAATTGTCCAGTTTCTCGCGCCCGGCCATTGAGATCGCGCCCAGCGATTCCGGCTCGTCGGTCTCGCCGTCGCCCAAGAACGCCCACACTTTGCGGCCATCGGTTTGCGCTAATTCGCGGTGCTGCAAATAGCGCATGAAACGCGCCTGATAAATCGCCATCAGCGGGCCGAGTCCCATCGACACGGTGGGGAATTGCCAGAAATCCGGCATCAACCACGGATGCGGATACGACGACAGCCCGTCGCCATCCACTTCCTGCCGGTACTTGCGCAATTGCGCTTCGCTCAAGCGACCTTCGATGAACGCGCGGGCATAAATGCCGGGCGAAGAGTGCCCCTGGAAATACACCAGATCGCCGCCGTGAGTTTCGGTTTTGCCGTGGAAGAAATGGTTGAACGCCACGTCATACAACGTGGCTGCCGAGGCGAAGCTGGCAATGTGCCCGCCCAGCTCGGAAGAATTTTTGTTGGCGTTCATCACAATCGCCATCGCGTTCCAGCGCATCAGCGCGCGGATGCGGTGTTCCAGTTCCATATTGCCTTGCGAACGTTCTTCCTTGTCCACCGGAATGGTGTTGAGGTAAGGCGTGGTGGCGCTGATCGGCACATCGTCGCCCGCCAGCCGCGCTTGATGAATCAGTTGGTCAATCAAATAATGCGCGCGCTCCGCGCCGCCGGTCGCCAGCACCGATTTGAGCGACTCCAGCCACTCTTGTGTTTCCTGCGGATCATTGTCGGATAAATTGTCCATGACGTTCTCTACTCCCTGTTGCTAAAGTTAATTGATCCCTCTCAATTCAAGGGACGGGCTAGCAACTGATTCCTCCCCCTTCAAGGGGGAGGTTAGGTGGGGGATGGGTAGGCGTTTTCGATTTACCCCCCATCCCCACCCCAACCCTCCCCTTGAAGGGGAGGGAGCTATTTCAAATCCAAGTTAGTTTGTGTATTACAACTTATCGTTTCGTTTTCCGTCACCAACCATTCGACTCTGCGGTCGGTGATCTCTTGCGGAATCTCCCGCACCACTTGCATACTGAACGCCCCAGCCACCAACGACGGTTGATGCGGGATGCGCTCCAGCAGCTTGTCGTAAAACCCGCCGCCATAGCCCAGCCGCGCGCCCTCGCGGGTAAACGCCACACCGGGTAGCAGAATAAATTCTAGCGCATTTAGCTCTAATACCATAGTAGAAAGTTCAACTATTGGCTCGCGTATGCCGAACATGCCGGGGGCTAATTGTGTTGCGGGATCGGCTATCCAATACAACTCAAGCAAGCGGGTGGCAGGGTTGGCTCTAGGCAGAATCAGCTTCTTACCGTCAGCCAGCACTCGCTTCACCCACAACTCGCTGGCAAACTCGTGGCCGAAATTCATATAGCCCAGCACCACCTTGGCGCGCCGGTATTCGGGCATGGCGAGCAAACGCTCGGTAATCGCCGCGCTGTGCGCCGCGCGCTGATCGCGGGGCAGAGCATCCCGGCGGGACAGGATTTGCTGGCGGAGGGATTGTTTTTGTTGTTGCGGGGTCATGGGGGCGCGATTCGGATGCGCTTAAATTCGGCGCTCAATCTTGCCCTTCAAACAACTCGGGGCGTGTTGCCGCAATGTGCAACAGATTTTGATGCAATTTCGGCACTTCAATTTCAATCACGTGCCAAAGCGTTGCGTTGTTGATGCCGAAGTAGCCATGCGCCAGACGGTTGCGCATTCCTATCAATTCGCGCCATGGCACTTCGGGCATTTGTCTGCGAATTTCTTCGGGGATGTTTTTGGCGGCTTCGCCAAATAACTGCACGTTCCACAACGTCGCATCGTAGTTCAGTCTGCTGGCTTCAAAGTCTTCGCGGGTCAGGCCGTGTGTGTAGCTCTTTACCTTTTCGCAAAAGCCGATCAGGTCGTCGAAATATAGCTTCCATTCACGCGACATAGAATGCCTCTTTTTCGATGTAAGGCTTGAGTTGCGGGCGCAGTGCATCGTGGCTCACCAAGTCAATCGTGCAATGAAGATTGTCTTCAAGATAAAAAAGCAGATCGAAGTAATTGCGGTAATTCTCGCCGCCTTCAAATTCAACCAGTATGTCGAGGTCGCTGTCTGCTCGCGCCTCGTCGCGTACAACGGAGCCGAACAGCGCAAGATGTTTTACACCAAAGCGATCGATGATGATGTGTTTGTGCGCTTCAAGGAAATCCAAGGCATCTTGTTTCTTCATCATTGATGCACTCCTTTCGGTTGCTGCAATTTTATCCAAGAAACAACTTATAAGCCGGATTCCCGCTCTCATCCCAATACGGATAGCCCAGCGTGTCGAGGAAGATTTTCAGTTCGCCTTTGTCGCTCTTCGGCACTTGCATGCCGACCAGCACTCTGCCGTAGTCCGCGCCGTGGTTGCGGTAGTGGAACAGGGAGATGTTCCAGTTGTGGTTCATGCTGTTGAGGAAGTTCATCAGTGCGCCGGGGCGTTCGGGGAATTCAAAGCGGAACAGGATTTCGTTTTTGGCTTCGGGTGCGTGGCCGCCGACTAAATGGCGCAAGTGCAGCTTGGCCATTTCGTTGTCGGACAAATCCAGCGTGGGCAGTTTGTTGCGTTGCAGTTTTTCCACCAGATCGGTGGTTTCCGATTGGTCTTTGACCTGAATGCCGACGAACACCTGCGCCGCTTTCGGGTCGGCGAAACGGTAGTTGAATTCGGTGATGTTGCGCTTGCCCAGCAGCGAGCAGAATTTGCGGAAACTGCCCGGTGTTTCGGGGATGGTGACGGCGAGCAGGGCTTCGCGTTTTTCGCCGATTTCGGAACGTTCGGCGACGAAACGCAGGCGGTCGAAATTCATGTTCGCGCCGCTGCACACGGTGACCAGCGTCTCGCCTTTGAGTCCTTCGCGTTTGGCGTAAGTCTTCGCGCCTGCCACCGCCAGCGCGCCCGCCGGTTCGAGGATGGAGCGCGTGTCTTGAAACACGTCCTTGATCGCGGCGCACACTTCGTCGGTATCCACCAGCACCACTTCATCCACGAATTGTTTGCACAGGCGGAAGGTTTCTTCCCCGGCAATTTTCACTGCCGTGCCGTCCGAGAACAGGCCGACATCGCCCAACGTGACGCGCTTCTTCGCCTTGAGCGAACGCGCCATCGCGTCGGAATCGGTGGTCTGCACGCCGATGACTTTTATGTCGGGACGCACTTGCTTGACGTAAGCCGCCACGCCCGCGATCAGCCCGCCGCCGCCGATAGCGCAGAAGATGGCGTGGATGGGCGCTTGGCGCTGGCGCAAAATTTCCATGGCGATGGTACCTTGCCCGGCGATGACATCGGGGTCGTCGAACGGATGGACGAAGGTGAGCTGCTTCTCGGTTTCCAGCAATTTGGCATGGGTGTAGGCATCGCTGTAACTGTCGCCGTGCAGCACAATTTCCACCGAACGCTGGCCGAAATGTCGGACCGCTTCGATCTTCACCTGCGGCGTGGTGGTGGGCATCACGATGATGGCCTTGCAGCCGAGCCGATGCGCGGACAACGCCACACCCTGCGCGTGGTTGCCCGCCGACGCGGCGATTACGCCTTTCTTAAGTTGTTCCGGCGACAGGTGCGCCATCTTGTTGTAAGCACCGCGCAGTTTGAACGAAAACACCGGCTGCATGTCCTCGCGCTTGAACAAAATATTGTTGCCAGTGCGCGCCGACAGATTGGGCGCATGCTCCAGCGGAGTTTCGACGGCCACGTCGTAAACGCGGGCGGTGAGGATACGTTTCAGATAACTTTGCATGATGGTTTGCGGACGGTTGAATTGGCGGCAAGATTAGCAGGAAACGGGGTTGGATGCTTTAGCTGGCGCGGGTTGAGAATGCTTAAAATTTCATTTTTTAAATGCCAACATCACGGGAAGGCGCGCCAATAGGCGATCTACGTCATGTGATTGACGGAGAATGGCGTATTTATTGGATCGCGGGCAAGTGGGGTTTTGAATTCTTGTTGTGGACGGTGGAATGAAAAAACAAACCCCTCCCAACCTCCCCTTGTCAGGGGAGGAGACTAATGGGCTGTGGAGCTTAGCTCCTCCCCTGACAAGGGGAGGTTGGGAGGGGTTGGGGTTTAGCGCAGACCAATCAGCTTATAAAAACGCGGCAAGTCGCCCAAATCCTCAAACACCGCTTCCGCCCCGGCAAAATCCTGCTTGCAAGTATAAGGATTGGTCGTGATGTAAGTCCTGATCCCCGCCGCCAGCGCCGAATGCAAACCGTTGAACGAATCTTCCAGCGCAATGCAATCCTGCGCTTCAAGTTTGAGTTGATCCAACACCCAGTTGTAAATATCCGGCGCGGGTTTTTTCAGCGGCACGATGTCGCCGCAACCCACCGCAGCAAAATATTTCGCCCAATCTTTGCCCAGTCCCACCTCCAACAAAGCCGCGACATTCTCGGGCGAAGTGGTTGTGGCGATGGCGAGTTTGAGTCCGGCTTGGTGCGCATCGCTGATGAGTTGCTTGATGCCGGGACGTAGCGGGATATGCCCATCGCGCAGCGCAGAGGTGTAATGCGCGGTCTTTTGCACATGCAGCTTTTTCACGAAGCCTTCGTAGTCGGCGGGCTTGGCGAAGTCTTTCAGAAAATCTTCGACGAAATATTTAATGCGCTCCTTGCCGCCCGTCACCTTGAGCAGCTTGTCATACAGCGCCACATCCCAGCTCCAGGAAAGATTGTTGTCGGCGAACGCTTGGTTGAACGCGATGCGGTGCGCGTCTTCGGTATCGGCGAGTGTGCCGTCAACGTCGAAAATGATGGCTTTGAGGGTCAATTTTTTTCCTAAATATGTGTTGGTAATGGGGGGCGAACAAGGCATTTGAAGAGAGCATGCTTATTTCTTCCTTCCCGAGATCTTTTTCTGTGCCCGCTTTACGGTTTCAAGAAAGGCGGCTTCAGCTTCAGAGGGGATGCTCGCAAGCTGGACGCGGTATTTGGCGTATTCGCCTTCGGCCTTTGCGATGGCCTGCTGGTGGCTGACGCTGCCCGCATCGTTTAGTGTTTTTGCCTCCATGGCCACGATCAGTCGATCCAGATGCGCCAGCCAGTCTTTCATATAGGTGGGTTGATGGTTCTGGGCGCGGAATTCGGCGGCATCGAAATAGGCAGAAACCAGCGTGTTCAGTCGTTTGAGTTCTTTCTCGTCGAGGTAATTCTTGGCAATTACAATTTCCGCTTTGGTAGGCTGACTGCCGCCGAATGACAGCAGCCCCATGAAGGGTTTTCCGGCATCGGCACGCCTCGCAATGACCTCGGCGGCGGTTTGTCCATGGGCAGCGTAGTGCAGTTTGTTTTGCACTGTCCTGAAAAATATCGCGGTTTCTTCGCTCTTGGGGTTGTAGTTCACGCTGGTGGCGTAGAGATCGAGCACTTGACGGTAGAGTACCTTTTCGCTGGAGCGGATGTCGCGGATACGCTCCAGCAGCTCTTTCCAGTAGTTGCCGCCGCCCAGGTTTTTCAGGCGCTCGTCATCCATGGTGAAACCCTTGACGAGGTATTCCCGCAGCCGCTCGGTCGCCCAGATGCGGAAGGCTGTAGCAATATGCGAGCGCACCCGGTAGCCCAGGGAAATGATGAGGTCAAGGTTGTAAAAGGGTAGCGTGCGCGCGACCTGACGACTTCCCTCGGTACGAACCTGTCGGAATTCCCGACAGGTTGCTTCCTGTCCTAACTCGCCTTCTGCGTAGATATTGGCGATGTGTTCCACGACATTGGTGCGCGAGGTCTGAAACAGGTCTGCCAGTTGTTGCTGGCTCAACCAGACCGTATCACCATCGAGCCGCACATCAATGGCGGGCGATTCACCGCGTTGATACAAAATGATTTCACCACCGGGCTGTTCGTTCATGCCTGCTCTCCCTCCAAATTCGCCACGATGGCATCAATCGCCATGCACGTCTTTCTTCTGCACGCGAATAACGAAGAATTGATTCTCGTAATAAATTGGCTTGCCTATTTCGGAGTACATCTATTCAACCGCTCAAGCTTTTAGTAAATGACTTTTCTTGTGTTGAGATACTATATTCCTTGCTACGCGGGATGCACTTTGTTTGTACCAAAACCTAAGTAAGTGGACAAGCACCCCATGAATAGAAACTAGAAATTCATTAATTTTCTCGTCAATGATTTTAATAAGATCGTTAATTTCAATGTTCGGATTTTCCTCTATGGCTCTCTCTCCAGCTTTTCTTGCTATGTTCCATTGCTCGACCCATTGAGGTTTTAACTGTTCGAATGCGGCTATTGTTGCCTTGTCTAATTCATTTCTTTCCTTACGCGCTGCTTTTGCTTTTTCTTTTGCTTTGATCTTAAGAATTGCCGCTTTCTTTGCTTTTTCATCATCTGTGAGTTCTCTGGGTATAGAGATCAAGAGCAAATCTCTAAATGCAGAAACAATGCTGGGCAGTTTGGACTCATCGATTAGATCAGCCACGGTCATAAGAAACAAACAGCCATGACGAGAAAAGTAAATGCCAAGTTTTTGAATAGACACTGGCACATTTCTATGCTCACAGTCGATGACGTGCAATAAGTAATAGCCAATTAGCTGCTCAAAATAGGGTCTCGTGAAGTCTGGCTTTATTGTGGTCTTAATGTCGATTAACGCATCATCAATAATCAGGTCGGCATCTGCACCATTCACTAACTCTAATGCCATGCCAAATGTTGGATTCAAGTAACAAAATTGCTTCGACTTAAATTTCCCAGCATCAATTAACCCATACAGGTTGGACAGATCGACTAGATCGAGGGGGTCAACAATTCCAATTTGATCTGCGCCTTGGCCGCTTCTAACAACATTATCAATTGTGGCTAACTTAAGAGCACTCTCCATCAAAGCATCGGTCATCTTTCCAGTCTTGAGATACTTGCTGAGAAGAGATCGTGCTTCAAATATTATTTTTTCCTCCAACGGATAATGTTCGAGCCTAGATGCAATCCAAGGTGTTGTCTCACATTTGTTTTCGCGCTCAATTTTAAACCGAAGAAGATAATCAAAAGCAGTACCGACCAACCCGTAATTCAATGTTTTAGGTTCCGCGCGCATAGAGCCGGCATTAAATTTTGGTTTAGCCAAATTTTGGCGGATCAAGTCCCGATATTCTTGGCTTCCCTTGATGAATGACGTGAGACTCATTTCTTTACCTCCATTAGCCTAAGCAGCATCAAGGTTGGCGAGAGAAACTCAACGCATCCCCGGAAACTTCCCCGCCATCCCTTTCATCATCTTCGCCATCCCACCTTTGCCGCTAATCATTTTCATCATCTTCTGCGATTGCTCGAACTGGTTCAGCAGTTGGTTGACATGCATCACCTGCACGCCCGCGCCGGCGGCGATGCGGCGTTTGCGCGAGGCTTTGATGAGTTCGGGGTGGCTGCGTTCCCACGGGGTCATGGAGTTGATGATGCCTTCGGTGCGGTTGATCTGGCGGTCATCAACTTTTGCGCCTGCGGCAGCTTGAGACAGTTGCGCGGGTAGTTTATCCATCAGCGCAGACATGCCGCCCATTTTGCGCATCTGCACGATCTGCATTTTGAAATCGTTGAGGTCGAAGCCTTTGCCGCTCTGCATTTTCTTCGCCAGCTTTTGCGCTTCTCCGACATCGACATTGCGCTGCGCATCTTCCAGCAGCGACAACACGTCGCCCATGCCGAGAATACGTTGCGCCATACGCTCGGGGTGGAAGGCTTCGAGGCCGTTGGGTTTTTCGCTCACGCCGACGAACTTGATCGGTTTGCCGGTGATCTGGCGCACCGACAGCGCCGCTCCGCCGCGCGCATCGCCGTCCAGTTTGGTGAGGATGATGCCGGTGAGCGGCAGTGCTTCGCCGAAGGCTTTGGCGGTATTCACCGCATCCTGTCCGGTCATCGCATCGACCACGAACAAGGTCTCTATGGGCTTCAAGGCTGCATGCAGGTCTTTGATCTCCGCCATCATCGCTTCATCAATGGCGAGGCGACCGGCGGTATCCACGATCAACACGTCATGGTGATGTTTCTTGGCGAAGTCGTGCGCGGCGAGAGCGATGTTCAGCGGCTTTTGAGAAATATCGGAGGTAAAAAAGTCGATGTCGAGTTGCTGCGCCAACATGCGCAGTTGCTCGATCGCGGCGGGTCTATACACGTCGCAACTCACCAACAACACCTTCTTCTTGTTCTGCTCGCGCAATAGTTTTGCCAATTTGCCGCTGCTTGTGGTTTTACCTGCGCCCTGCAAACCGGCCATCAAAATCACGGCGGGCGGCACGGTGGTTAGGTTGAGCGCATCGTTGTGCTCGCCCATCAACTTGGTCAACTCGCGGTTCACCACGCCGATCAGCGCCTGTCCCGGTTGCAAATTGCCGATGACTTCTTGCCCCAGCGCGGCCTCTTTCACCTTGGCGATGAAGTCTTTGACCACCGGCAGCGCCACGTCGGCTTCCAGCAAAGCGAGACGCACTTCGCGCAAGGCATCCTGAATGTTGCTTTCGGTCAGCCGCGCTTGGCCGCGCAGATTTTTGATAATGCCGGTGAAACGTTGGGTAAGGTTGTCTAACATGGGTTGAGTCCTAAATAAAT
>JAGVNQ010000323.1 GCA_020053195.1 Sideroxydans sp. | reverse complement strand
GGCAGTGCCGCAAGGGGCGGCGGTGCTGGCGTTGGGGTTGATCGCGCATGAGGCGGTGTTGCGCGCGTGCGGGTTGAAGGTGAAAGATTTTAAATTTGCACACAACGCGCGGCACGAGTTGCCGAACGGCTTGGTGCTTTATGACAGCTACCATTGCAGTCGCTACAATACCCAGACCAAACGTTTGACCGAAGCGATGTTCCATCAGGTTTTTGAAGCTATCCTTGAAAACAGAAATTCAATTAGCCACGGATGAACACGGATATACACGGATGAATTTCGCTTCGATGTTATCCGTGAACATCTGTGTTCATCCGTGGCTGGATTTTGTATCAAGATGAAGCAAGCCACTCCCGACCCCCTCTCTCTTGACTCTCTCCCGCAAGCGGGAGAGAGGGATGTTGCCTTGCCGCCCGAATTCTCCATTCCCGAATTCGTCGCCTCGCTGCCTTTGCAACCGGGCGTTTATCGCATGCTGGATGAAGCGGGGCAGGTGTTGTATGTGGGCAAGGCAAACCATCTCAAGAAGCGTGTCAGTTCTTACTTTCAGCAGAGTAATTTATCGCCGCGCATCCGCTTGATGGTGTCGCACATCGCGCGTATCGAGGTGACGGTGACGCGCTCGGAGGCGGAAGCGCTGCTGCTGGAAAACAATCTCATCAAGTCGCTGAAGCCGCGTTACAACATTTTGTTCCGCGACGACAAATCCTATCCCTACATCGTGCTCACCGGCAGTCCGTCGCCGCGCCTGACTTATTATCGCGGCGCGACCGACAAGCGTAATCAATACTTCGGTCCGTATCCCAACGCGCAAGCGGCGAAGGACAGCGTCAACTTGCTGCAAAGGGTTTTCCGCCTGCGCACTTGCGAGGAGGGCGTGTTCAACAATCGCACGCGGCCTTGTTTGCTGCACCAGATTCACCGTTGCAGCGCGCCGTGTGTCGGCATCATCAGCGCCGAGGATTACGCCACCGATGTGCGCAACGCCGGGCTGTTGTTGCAGGGCAAGTTTGATGAAGTGGAGAAACGTTTGCGCGACGCGATGGAGCAGGCGGCGGAGGCCATGCAATACGAACACGCCGCCGCGCTGCGCGACCAGTTGCAGGCCTTGCACACGGTGCAGCAGAAACAATTTGTGGAGAGCGGGCGCGATACCGATGCCGACATCGTCGCAGTGGTCGAGTCGGAAGGCGCGCTGTGTTTGAATCTGGCGGTGGTGCGCGGTGGGCGGCATCTGGGCGACAAACAATTCTTTCCTTCTAATGTGCAAGGGCAGGACAGCAGCGAAGTGCTTGAGGCGTTTGTGGCGCAGCATTATCTGGAGAACAACGTGCCGCCGCTTATCATCACCAGCATCGCGGTGGTCGATGAGGCGCTGGAACAACTGTTGAGCGAGCAAGCCGGGCACAAGGTGAACATTCGCCATGCCGTGACGGGCGAGCGGCGGCAATGGTTGGAACAGGCGCAGGCCAACGCGCTGCTGGCGTTGCAGCGGCAGGCCGGATTGCAAGCGGGGCAGACCTTGCGGCTGGATGCGCTGCGCAATGTGCTGGCGATGCCCGATTTGAAACGTATTGAATGTTTCGACATCAGCCACACCATGGGCGAAGCGACTGTGGCTTCGTGCGTGGTCTATGACGAGTTGGCGATCCGTCCGCAAGAATACCGGCGTTACAACATCAGCGGCATCACGCCCGGCGACGACTACGCCGCGATGAAGCAGGCGTTGCAGCGGCGCTACCAGAAGTTGCAGCAGGGCGAAGGCAAACGCCCCGACTTGATTTTGATCGACGGCGGTGCGGGGCAGTTGGGCATGGCGGTGGAAGTGATGGCCGAATTCGGGCTGTCCGACATCGCGCTGGTCGGCGTGGCGAAAGGCGTGGAATGCAAGCCGGGCATGGAGCAATTGTTACGACCCGGCGTAGAAATATCGTTACAATTGCCGCCGGATAATCCGGCTCTGCATTTGATTCAGCAAGTACGTGATGAAGCGCACCGTTTTGCCATCAGCGGCCACCGCGCCAAGCGCGGTAAAGCGCGCACCACTTCATCGCTGGAGGATATTGAAGGGGTGGGTGAGAAGCGCCGACGCAACTTGTTGACCCACTTTGGCGGACTGAAAGGTGTGCAGCAAGCCAGCGTAGAAGAACTAGCGCGAGTGGAGGGAATCAGCCCGGTACTCGCAGAGAAAATCCACCAACATTTGCATTGAGATGAAGCAAAATATTCCAAATCTGTTGACCTGGTTTCGCATCGTATTGATCCCGGTGTTCATCGCCGTGTTTTATGTGTCGGATGAGACGTTAAGCATGCAGCACAAGCACATGCTTAGTTTTGCCATTTTCTGGCTGGCCTCCATCACCGATTGGCTGGACGGTTATCTGGCGCGTGTGCTGAACCAGAGTTCGGCGTTCGGTGCGTTCCTCGATCCGGTGGCCGACAAACTGATGGTGGTCGCGGCGTTGGTGGTGCTGATTAAACTCGACTATGTGGATGTCGCCATCGCCTTCATCATCATCGGGCGCGAGTTGACTATCTCGGCTTTGCGCGAATGGATGGCGCAGTTGGGCAACAGCAAGAGTGTGGCCGTGTCGATGATAGGCAAAGTCAAAACCGTGTTCCAGATGTTGGCCATTCAGTTCTTGTTATTCCATGAGCCGCTGTTCGGGCTTTCTACCGTCTGGATCGGCACGCTGCTGATTTATCTGGCCGCGATCCTCACCTTGTGGTCCATGGTTTATTACCTGATGTTGGCCATGCCGCAGATAAAAGAAAAATCCAGAAATCAAAATTGATTTTTGTCGCTCGGTCTGTATAATGCCGCGCTCTCGGGGTGTAGCGTAGCCTGGTAGCGCGCCTGGTTTGGGACCAGGATGTCGGGAGTTCGAATCTCTCCACCCCGACCAGGTTCAAGTAGTAAGTAGTTTGTTGGTTGCCGACAGAATTGTGCCCGTAGCTCAACCGGATAGAGCACCAGCCTTCTAAGCTGGGGGTTGCTGGTTCGATTCCAGTCGGGCACACCAATAAACACTATCCGTTCAACGGTGGCTGTAGCTCAGTTGGTAGAGCCCTGGATTGTGATTCCAGTTGTCGACGGTTCGAGCCCGTTCAGCCACCCCATCTTTCCTTCCCCGCGTCAATAAATTTCATCTATCACGTTGAGTCGATGCGCCTCTTCGGTTACAATGCGCGCCCTGTTTATCCGGCAGTTGTCGGGCGAACGGTAATTCACACACTCGTTCATGTTGGGGTGTCCTCAGGTTTTCCGGGGGATCAGGCTGGCGAGTGGAAGACTTAACCCTTAACGATTGGAGAATCACAATGGCTGTAACTATGCGTCAAATGCTGGAGGCGGGTGTCCATTTCGGTCACCAGACCCGTTTCTGGAATCCCAAGATGGCCCCTTATATTTTCGGTCATCGCAACAAAATTCATATCGTCAACCTGGAAAAAACCGTCGTGATGTTTAACGACGCGCTGAAGTTTGTCAGCAAGCTGTCCGCCAAAAAGGGCAACGTGCTGTTCGTGGCCACCAAGCGCCAAGCGCGCGAAATCATCCGCGAAGAAGCGCAACGCGCCGGTTCTCCTTTTGTTGATCATCGCTGGTTGGGCGGTATGCTGACCAATTTCAAGACTGTGCAATTGTCAATCAAGCGCCTGCGCGAGCTGGAAGCGATGATTGCAGATGGCAGTATCGACAAGATTTCCAAAAAAGAAGGCCTGATGTTCCGTCGCGAACTGGAAAAGCTGGATCGTAGCCTGGGCGGCATCAAGGATATGCAAGGTCTGCCTTCCGCCATTTTTGTGATCGACGTTGGTTATCAGAAGGGGACTATCACCGAAGCGCAGAAACTGGGCATCCCGGTCATCGGCGTGGTGGATACCAACCACAGTCCGCTGGGCGTGGATTACATCATCCCCGGTAACGACGACTCCAGCCAGGCAATTCGCCTGTATGCGCGCGGCGTGGCCGATGCGATTTTGGAAGGACGCGAGCAGGCATTGAACGAGCTGACCGCGCAAGTCGCCGAAAGCGTGGCAGCGTAAGCAGCCTTCCTGCAACAAGGGGGCGCAAGCCCCCTTTTTTGTAACTTGAATTTGTCGAATATTTATTAGGAGTGTGACATGGCAGAAATCACCGCAGGTATGGTGAAAGAACTGCGCGAGGCTACCGGCCTCGGCATGATGGAATGCAAAAAGGCGCTGGTGGAAACCAATGGCGACTTCAAGGCAGCTGAAGAATTGATGCGTATCAAGAGCGGAGCGAAGGCCAGCAAAGCCGCTTCCCGCGTGACGGCAGAAGGCGTGATCGGTTCGTATCTGGCAGCCGACGGCAAGACCGGCGCGGTGGCGGAAGTGAACTGCGAAACCGACTTCGTGGCCAAGAACGACGATTTCATGGCGTTTGCCAAAAACGTGGCAGAAACCGTGGCGCAAAAGAATCCGGCTGACATTGACGCGCTGCTGGCATTGCCTATCGCCAACGGCTCGGGCACGGTCGAAGAGACCCGCAAAGCGCTGGTGATGAAGCTGGGTGAGAACCTGTCTGTGCGCCGTTTCGAGCGTTATGAAACAAGCACCGGCAAGCTGGCGACTTATCTGCACGGCAACAAAATCGGTGTGATGGTTAACTTCACCGGCGGCGACGAAACGCTGGGCAAAGACATCGCGATGCACATCGCGGCCTCCAAACCGAAGTCCGTTGATGCTTCCGGCGTGAACCCGGAAGACATTGCGACCGAGCGCCGTATCGCTATCGAGAAAGCCAAAGAATCCGGCAAGCCGGAAGCGATGCTGGACAAAATCGCCGAAGGAACAGTGCAGAAATTCCTGAAAGAAGTCACGTTGCTGGGACAAGTGTTCGTCAAGGCAGAAGACGGCAAACAAACTATCGAGCAACTGCTGAAGAGCAAGAGCGCGTCGGTCACTGCCTTCCAGATGTTCATCGTCGGCGAAGGTATCGAGAAAAAAGTGGAAGACTATGCGGCTGAAGTCGCCGCTGCCACCGCTGCTGCCAAGAAGGACTAAGCGATGAGCGCACCCGCCTACAAACGCATCCTGCTCAAACTCTCCGGCGAAGCCTTGATGGGCGACGACAGTTACGGTATCAACCGCGCCGTCATCGAACGTATCGTGGCGGAGATCAAGGAAGTCAACGAGCTGGGTGTGGAAGTGGCGATGGTGGTTGGCGGCGGCAATATCTTTCGCGGTGTCGCTCCGGCGGCGGCGGGAATGGATAGGGCTACTGCCGATTACATGGGCATGTTGGCCACGGTGATGAATTCGATGGCGTTGCAGGATGCCATGAAACACGCCGGTCTGGACTGCCGCGTGCAATCGGCATTGAGTCTGGAGCAGGTGGCCGAGCCGTTCATTCGCGGCAAAGCCTTGCGTTATCTGGAAGACGGCAAGGTGGTAATTTTCGCAGCCGGTATCGGTAGCCCGTTCTTTACCACCGACACCGCCGCCGCGTTGCGCGGCGTGGAAATGAATGCCGAGGTCGTCATCAAGGCGACCAAGGTGGACGGCGTATATACCGCCGATCCGAAGAAAGATCCGAACGCGACACGCTACCATAAGGTGAGCTTCGACGAAGCCATCGGCAAGGATTTGAAAGTGATGGACTCCACGGCGTTGACGCTGTGCCGCGACCAGAAGCTGCCTATTATCGTATTTAGCATCTTCAAGGAAGGTGCATTGAAACGTGTGGTGATGGGGCAGGATGAAGGAACGCTTGTACACTGTGATTGATTTCGGAGAACGAAGATGATTGCTGACATCAAAAAGAACGTAGAACAAAAAATGGCCAAGTCGCTGGAAGCGCTGAGGGCGGACTTGGGGAAAATTCGCACCGGACGCGCGCATATCGGCATTCTGGATCATGTGATGGTTGACTATTACGGCAGCGCGACTGCGGTGAATCAGGTGGCCAATATCACGCTGACCGATGCGCGCACCATCGGCGTGCAGCCCTACGAAAAGAAAATGATAGGCGCGATCGAAAAAGCGATCCGCGATTCCGATCTGGGCTTGAATCCTTCCACCAACGGCGATCTGATCCGCGTGCCGATGCCCATGCTGACCGAAGAGCGTCGCCGCGATTTGATTAAAGTGGTGAAGGGCGAAGGCGAAGATGCCAAGATCGCCGTGCGCAATATCCGCCGCGATGCCAACGAGCATCTGAAAAAGTTGCTCAAAGATAAAGCGGTCGGCGAAGATGAAGAACGCCGCGCGCAGGATGACGTACAGAAACTTACCGACCGTTTTGTCGCAGAAATCGACAAGGCGCTGCAAGCCAAAGAAATTGATTTGATGGCAGTCTAGGCGAGCCGCAATTATGGCGCTGCCTTTCTTCAGTTCCACCCGCAACATTCCAGCCTCCAACGCGGTTCCGCGCCATATCGCCATTATCATGGACGGCAACGGGCGCTGGGCCAAACAGCGTTTTATGCCGCGCGTGATGGGGCATCAGCGCGGTGTTGAATCGGTGCGCGAAGTGATTAAGGCGTGCAGCGAAATGGGCGTGGAATATCTGACGCTGTTCGCGTTCAGCAGCGAAAACTGGCGGCGACCCGCCGACGAAGTTTCATTCCTGATGAAGTTGTTCCTGATGGTGCTGGAAAAAGAAGTTGCCAAAATGCACCAGAACAATATCCGTCTGCGCATCATCGGCGACAGAAGCCATTTCGATGACAATCTGAAACGCCATATCGAGGAATCCGAAAAACTGACGGCCAATAACAGCGGCCTGACGTTGACTGTCGCCGCCGATTACGGCGGGCGCTGGGACATCATGCAGGCTATGCATGCGCTGAGCCAGGCGCATCCCGAGCGTGCCACCGCGTTCGGCGAAGAAGAACTCACTCCTTTCCTTTCCATGCACTACGCGCCCGAACCCGATCTG
>JAGVNQ010000238.1 GCA_020053195.1 Sideroxydans sp. | reverse complement strand
TTCTCCCGCCTGCGGGAGAGGGGACTGCTGTGCTTTGCCATCGCGCATTTGCTCCAACGCTCGATAAGGCTCATCCAGCCAGCGCGCCGCCAGTTCAATAACAACGGCATCGGCAGCGGCGCGTTTGTCGGCGGCATCGGGCTGAAATGCCACGTGCCGCTGCTTGGCGCTGCGTCCGGTTACGGCACGCAATACTTCGCCGTCTTGCGCGGTCAGATCAATGCCAAAGTGTGCGGCCAGTTTTGATTCCAACGCTCCCGGCAATTCGGAATAATTCAGCAGCATCCCGTTGCCGTGGCGCAGCATGGCTTGCTGCGCTTGCTTGAGTATGGCGGACAAAATCCACGCGCCGTGCCCCAGCGAGTTGCACATCAACTCCTCGGGCGGGCGCAGGCCGTGACCTTTCATCGAACCCGGCACCAGATGCCAGCCCGGCATGCGCTGCTGCGATACCAGCACTTCCACCGGATCGCGGTACAGGAATATCCACGGCGTGTTGGGGAATGCGGCCAGCAAACGGTCGATATGCGACGTATGCCAGCAATCGGTTTTCAGGAACAGGCGGAGGTCGCTGTTGCGGCGCGGTTGTCCCAGCGCGGCGAGCAATGCCTGTATTGTTTCTGCATCGCTATCGGGTTGCGGCCATTGCAGCAAAGTGTCCAGCGGTTCAGGTTCGGATAACACCACGCTGTCCGTCAGCGCCGCCAGCCATTGCGCCACCAGTGTCGAGCCGCAACGGCTCATGTGGAACACCATGCCTTGCAGCGGCAAACCGGGATGGCTGTGCGCGCGTTCGCGCAATAATTCCAAACCGCTTTGCTGGCGGAACATCTGGTTGAACGGTCGGGAAGCCAGCTTGTGCAAGGTTTCGTGGCAGAACGGTTCGGTGAATCGCTGCTGCCCCATGT
Organism: Sideroxydans sp.; assembly: GCA_020053195.1. Taxonomy (GTDB): domain Bacteria; phylum Pseudomonadota; class Gammaproteobacteria; order Burkholderiales; family Gallionellaceae; genus Sideroxyarcus. The sequence goes on along the minus strand of JAGVNQ010000238.1, from coordinate 6,551 downwards.
AGCCCCAATCCACTTGGGGTTGTCCTTCACGCGTAGACAGAAATAACGGTATCCATCCGGCGAGAGTCATGGCTGCTTCCTGTCTGTCCAAAGCTTGCGACCGTTGCGCATTGCTTGCCGCACTTCTTCCTCTTGCAGCTTGCGACCTTGAGATTGCGCCAGTTGTTGCACGGCGGCGATGAATTCGTTGGCATCGACCAAACCGAACAGGCGCGCCTGCAAAGCGGGATCGTCATGCACAACTTGACGCAGGGTTCGAAAAATTTCGTCGCTGGTATCAGCCATTCAATCAGGCTTCCAGCAAACCGCGCAGCCAATCGTCCACCTTGCAATCGAGCACAATATGAAAGCGCTCGGTTGTGCCACGGTTGGCAAAACTGTGCGGCAAGGTGAAATTGCCGTACCAGCATTCGCCCGCCGCCCAACGATGATTGACACCGTCGATGCGGCACTCCACATCGGGGTTGGTGGACACCACCACATGGATGCGCACGTCGCCGTCTTCGGGACTCAGCATTGGATCGCGGTGTTCTTTGATAACCGAGCCTGCGCCCAGCCGCAGCAAACGTACCGCCAGCAACGGGCATTGGAACGAAGCCAGCACTTCCTGAAAATATTCGCAGTCTTGCAGCAGCGGTGTGTCTGCCCAGGATGTTGCCATAGGGTCGGAATACATGGGAATGGGGCTGCCCGGCACTGCGCGCAGCGGCAAGCCGCTCCAGTCACCGTCATAAATGCGCGTGTTGAAATGCGGTTGCCACTGCTGCGATTGCAGATGAGCCAAGTCGGCTTGCAGGCGGGCGGAATCAAAATTTAACGGGAGACGAAGAGCGGACGGTATCACGATGTAACTCCTCCATAGAAAGTGCGGACTGGTTGGCAAACACTGAGGAAAAATACGACCGACCATTATTCTCTCATGGGTTTAATCGACATGGAAAATTCTCGTCATCTGTATAATAAATCCAGAAAATTCATTAGAGTCCATCGTTCCCTCCCCCTTGCAGGGGGAGGGCTAGGGAGGGGGTAGAAACTTTACCGCTGCACAACTCTACCCCCATCCTAACCTTCCCCCTGCAAGGGGGAAGGAACAGTTGGTTCTAATGGATTGTTCGGGAAAAATTCGTGCGTCGCTGTCCGGCGCGCAAAACCAATTGAACTTTTCCACATGATTCCGCTATGAAAGAATATTTTCACGTCTTCCTGCGTTTCGATCCCTCTGCCATCCGCCGCGCGGTGGCGCTCAATTTTGCCGTAGCGCTCACCGAGGGCGCGGGGCTGTTGCTGTTGCTTCCGCTGCTGTCGCTGGCGGGCGTGTTGGGGCAGGACGGCGTGCAGCAGAGTTGGCTGATTCGCCTCAATCAATTTTTATCTCAGTTCGGCATCAGTTGGAATATCGAAATCGCGCTGCTGGTTTTTGTCGCGCTGATCGCATTGCAGTCGCTGTTGTCGCTGCTCAAAGACCGCGTGTCGAACACGTTGCAATTGCGCTTCGGCGATCATCTGCGCAAAACGCTGTATGCCGCCATCGCGCGTGCGCGTTGGAGTTTTTTGACCGGGCATCACGGCGGTGAACTGGCCAGCGTGTTGACCGGCGAAGTGCAGCGCATCAGTTCGGGCACTTATTTCCTGCTGCGTTTGTTCACCGTCGTGGTGATGTTGTTGGTCTATCTCGCCGTGGCGCTGTGGCTTTCAGCTTGGCTCACTTTGCTGGCGCTGGCGACTGGCGTTGCGTTGTGGATGTTGTTACGCGGCGCGGATCAAACGGCAAAGCAAAGCGGCGCGATGTTGAGCAAATCTAACAAGCAGATGTTCGGGCAGATACAGGAATTTCTTTCCGCCATGAAGCTCATCAAAATTCACGGCGAAGAAGCGGGCAACACGCTGCGCTTCAACCGCGAGGTCGATCAAGTCAGCCAGCGGCAAATTGAATTTCGCAAGGTCAACACGCGGGTGCAGGCCGTGTATCGCGTGGGCGGCGCGGCGGCGCTGGCCGTGGTCAGCTATGCGGCGTTGGTGTGGTTCAAATTGTCGGCGGCGCACTTGCTGGTGATGATCGCAATTTTCTCGCGCATGCTGCCGCAACTGTCCGAATTGCAAAGCGGCAAACAGCAGTTGCTGCACATGCTGCCCGCGTTCGCGTCGTGGCGCAAAATGGTGGAAGCGTGCGCAGCGCATCCCGACCCGGTTGCCTCGGGCGGTAATGCCGTGGCGCTGATGCACGGCATCGCCTTCGCGCAAGTCGGCTACAGCCACCCGCAATCGCACCACTCGCTGCACATCGAACATCTGGCGATTCCCGCCAGAAAAACCACGGCCATTATTGGCGTTTCCGGTTCGGGCAAAACCACGCTGCTCGATCTGCTGAGCGGGCTGCTTTCGCCCGACAGCGGCACGATTTTGATCGACGGTACGCCACTGCAAAAACTGTCCGGCTGGCGGCGCAGCATCGCCTACATCCCGCAGGAAACCCTGATCCAGAACGGCACGGTTAGAGATAATTTGATCTGGGGCAATGCCGTGCCTGACGATGCTGAAATAGCGCAAGCGCTGGCGCAATCGGCGTTGACCGAACTGGTGCAACGTCTGCCACGCGGATTGGAAACCGAAGTCGGCGAACGCGGTATCAAACTCTCCGGCGGCGAACGCCAGCGCCTCGCCCTCGCCCGCGCCCTGCTGCGCCGCCCGCAATTGCTGATCCTGGACGAAGCCACCAGCGCCCTCGACGCGGACAATCAGCGCCTCGTGCTGGAAGCCATCCGCGCGCTGCACGGCAGCATGACTGTGCTCATCGTCACCCACCGCCACGAAGAACTGGCCGGTTTAATTGACGGCGTGGTGCGGGTGGAACGGGGCGAGGTTTTGGATTGGCAGGCGATCAGCTAAGTCGATTCATGCGTACTTATTCCCTCTCCCACAGGCGGGATAACCAGCGACTTAGCTGCGGTTTTTTGCAGCTTAGTCGAATGGCTAGTAGTTTTATCAGAGGGTTAGGGTGAGGGGCGTTGAGCAAAAGCAAATTTTATTGCACGCATAGACCCTCATCCCCAACCCTTCTCTCGCCTGCGGGAGAAGGGAGTCAAGTGGCTGTAGCCCGGATGCAACGAAGTGAAATCCGGGAGTCTCCCGGATTACGCCTGCGGCTTCATCCGGGCTACGTTCTGGAAATGCTTCTTGCCCGCAAGCCAGTAAATACGGCCATCTCCATCGAGTGCATTACGTAGATCGCCTATTGACGGGCGTTCCCATCATGTTGCCTGTTTCAAAAACCGTTCCACATGATCCAGAAACGCGCGCGTTTTGGCGGGCAGGTAGCGGCGCATGGGGGTGACTGCCCATGCGGGGATGACGGGGAATTCCCAGTCGGGCAACAGGCGGATCAGGCGTTTGAGGCGAATGTCTTCCGTCGTCGAAAAGTCCGGCAGCGCGCCGATGCCCGCGCCGTCCAGCAGCAGTTGGCGGATCACGTTGGGCGAGTTCATGGCGAGTCTGCCCGGCGGCACGTTCTCCCAAATTTCCTTTCCGCGCAGCAGTTTCCACGGCAGCGAATTGCCGCGTTCGTCCAGCATGCGCACAGCGGTGTGTTGCATCAGCTCGTCGGGATGTTGCGGCGCGGGGTGCAGGGCGAGGTAGATCGGGCTGGCGTACAGGCCGAAGGTTTGCTCGTCGATTTTGCGCGCCACCAGCGTGGCATCGTCGTCCAGATCGCCCATGCGGATGGCGAGGTCGAAGCGCTCGCCGATCAAGTCAACGCGGCGCGAGGACAGGTCGAGGTCTATCTGTATTTCGGGGAAAGCCTCAATAAACGTGGCGATGGCGCGCGACATGCGCAGCTTGGCGTAATCCTCGGCCATGGTGATGCGCAGCCGCCCGCGCGGCTGCACGTCTTGGCTGCGCACAAAATCCTGCACGGCGGCGACTTCTTCGCTAACGCGGCGGCTGTGGTCGAGAAATTCCTGGCCGAATTCGGTGATGGTCAAGCGCCGTGTGGTGCGCAACAACAAGCGCTGTTCCAGCAACGTTTCCAGATTATTCAAACGCCGCGACACCGTGGCTTTCGGCATCCCCAACAATTCGGCGGCGCGCACCAGACTGCCTTGTTCGGCGATGGTGGCGAACAGAATCATGTCGTCGGCGGAGATATTGGTTTGTTCCATTTGCGGAATAGTCTATCCCGGATTCGAGGCTTTACCTATTAAAACGGGATGACTAATATGCAAGTTCTTTAGTCAACAATGTAGGTCGGGCTTCAGCCCGACTTGTCGGGTTAAAACCCGACCTACAAAAGGAGCAAATTGTGAACACCGCCACTCAAGCCACACTACATCAATCGCGCAGCATCGAACGCATCGTGCAAGGCATCGCCACTTCCGACGGCGCGGGCGTGAGCCTGACGCGCGTGCTCACCGGAAAATTACAGCGCCGCCTCGATCCCTTCCTGATGCTGGACGCGTTCGGCAGCGACGACCCGGACGATTACATCGCCGGTTTTCCCGATCACCCGCATCGCGGCTTCGAGACCATCACTTACATGTTGCACGGGCGTATGCGCCACCGCGACAGCGCGGGGCACGAAGGCTTGCTGCAAAACGGCGGCATGCAATGGATGGTTGCCGGGCGCGGCGCGATTCATTCCGAAATCCCTGAACAGGAAGAAGGCGTGATGGAAGGTTTCCAACTTTGGCTCAACCTTCCCGCACAGACCAAAATGGCAGAACCGTGGTATAGGGATTTTCCAAGCGAGACGATACCGCAATATGTGACGCAAAACGGAGTCACCGTGCGCGTGATCGCGGGCAGCAGCAACGGCGTGGCGGGCGCGATGACGCGCGAAATTACCGAGCCGTTGTATCTCGATATTCATGTTCCGGCAGGCGCGGAATTTTCGAGCGCAATCCCGCAAACGCACAACGCATTCATCTACGTTTATCGCGGCGCGGTGCAAGTTGGCGACACGCGGGTGGAAGCGCAACGCATGGGCATTTTGAGCAATACGGAAGGCGCGGATGGCATCACGCTAACGGCAACGGAAGACGCGCGGCTGATCCTGATTGCAGGCAAACCGCTGAACGAACCGATTGTGCAATACGGCCCGTTCGTGATGAACACACAACAGGAAATATCGCAGGCGCTGGATGATTTCAGGAGCGGGCGGTTTGCTTGAATTCGAAAAAACAATTTGCCACAGAGAACACAGAGATCACAGAGAAAACGGCAATAACGCTAGAGTGATTAGTCTTGTGGATGGAGCTATGAAACGACTGATAAGCACGACTTTCTCTGTGAACTCTGTGTTCTCTGTGGCTGGATTTTTGGTTTTGAATTTGGATTGAACTGGAGCAACAAATGAATAATTCGATCAAACATATTTTCTGTGCTTCGCTACTGCTAATTCTCAGCAGCCAAGCCACCGCGTTCGAATTCAATACCGTGCAACCCAACGAAAGCAGCGTGTCCTTCGGCTACACGCAAATGGGCGTGCCTATGGACGGCAAGTTCAACCAGTTCTCCGCACAAATACTTTTCGATCCGGACAAGCTGGACAAGGCGCAGGCACGCATAGACATAACGCTCGCCAGCATAGACACCGGCGTGGACGAAGCGAACGAGGAAGTGGCGGGCAAGTTGTGGTTCAACACCAAGGATTTTCCAAGCGCCAGTTTCGTTGCCAGCGGCATCAAAGCGCTGGGTGGCAACCAATATGAAGCTAGCGGCAAGCTGACCATCAAAGGCCGCACGCTGGACATAAAAACACCGCTGACGTTTCAAGCGACAGGCGCTAACGGGCAGTTCGACGGCGCGTTTGTCATCAAGCGGCTCGACTACGGAATCGGCGAAGGAATGTGGCGCGATGTCAGCGCCGTGGCCGACGAAATAAAAATCAAATTTCACCTCGCGGTGAAAGCATCCCCCGCCAAAAAATAGTTTCAACCCCCAACCACCAAGGAGAACATCATGAACAAAATTATGACCCTGATCGTCGCCACCGCTTTTTCTTCCGCCGCTTTTGCTGTATCGGAAACTTATGTGATCGACACCAACCACACCAAGCCGCGTTTCGAGTACAGCCACTTCGGCTACTCCACGCAACTCAGCCGCTTTGACAGGGTCAACGGCACCATCACTATCGACCGCGCCGCCAAGACCGGCGTAGTCGATGTGGTGATAGACGCGAAGTCGGTCAACACCGGGTCGCCCCTGTTCAACGAACACATTCAGGGCGAAGACTTCTTCAGTACCGCGAAATATCCCAACATCGTCTTCAAATCGACGAAAATGAATTTCGATGGAAGCAAGCTGGCGCAAGTGGAAGGCAACCTCACCATCAAAGGTGTGACCAAACCGGTGGTGCTGGTGGTGACCTCCATGCTGTGTATGCCACACCCGATGATGAAAAAAGATGCCTGCGGCGCGAACGCCATCGCCGTGGTCAAACGCTCCGATTTCAACATGGGCAAATACGCGCCGTATGTGGGTGACGAAGTGACGCTGACGATTCCGGTGGAGTCGTTGAAGCAGTAATTATGTGAGCAGCATTTTGTAGGAGCGAG
>JAGVNQ010000005.1 GCA_020053195.1 Sideroxydans sp. | reverse complement strand
GCCGGTCACCGGCCACACCAAAGAGATCGTCAAAACCTTCTGGGCGCTGTCCAAAGAACTCGCCGACGCGCGCCACTATCCCGCCGTGGATTGGGTGGAAAGTTTTTCCGGCTACGTCACCAGTTGCGGCGGCTGGTGGGCAGAACACGTCGATCCGCGCTGGGAATCACACCGCGCCGAAGCGCTGGCCATCCTGTCGCGCGCCGAAGAACTGGCGCGCATCGTCAACCTGGTCGGCCCCGAAGCGCTGTCGCCGCAACAACGCTGGGCGCTGGAAGGCGTGGCACTGTTCCGCGAAGGCGTGCTGCAACAAAGCGCGCTCGACCCGGTGGACAGCTACTGCTCCCCGCAAAAACAATTCGCCCTGCTCGACCAAATGTTGAGCATCTACCGCCAAGGCGCGAAACTGCTCGACTTCGGCGTACCGGTGCAAGAACTGCTGCGCCTGCCGCTGCTGGCCGAAGCGCAACGCCTGAAAGGCACTTACAGCAACGAACAACTGGACGAACTGCGCAACTTCGCCAAGCGAGTCGATGCCGAGTTTGAGCGGCTGCATAACGAATATGCACAACTGGGGAAGGCGGCAACATGAGGCAGTTCAATCTGACTCAAAACCGCAACGAATCTAACTCCCCTCTCCCGCTTGCGGGAGAGGGGCTGGGGGAGAGGGTGTCGGGAGCGAAGGCAGCGGAAGATGAATCAGAGAGAAAAGCGCGCCTGCTAACCAACGCCAAAACCCTACGCACCCACCAAACCGAAACCGAACAACGCCTGTGGTATCACCTGCGCGCCCACCGCTTCATGGATTTGAAATTCAAACGACAAAAACCCATTGGCCGCTTCATTGTGGATTTTGTGTGCGAAGAACATCGGCTGATTATTGAACTGGACGGCGGTCAACATTCAGAGCAGGCGGCTTACGATCAACAGCAGGATGCTTGGTTGCGCGGTCAGGGTTATACCGTGCTGCGATTTTGGAATATTGATGTGATGCAAAATTTGGAGGGGGTGCTGGAGCAGATTCGCATCACGATTGCGCTCACCCTCTCCCCCAGCCCCTCTCCCGCAAGCGGGAGAGGGGAGCTAAAGCCGGAGGCAACCGCAAATTCTTTGGGAGAGGTGCGCAAATTACGCGATGATCCTCTGCCCCAGTCCCCTCGCCCGCTTGCGGGAGAGGGTTAGGGAGAGGGTACGAACTTATGAGCGATAAAGAATACCGTCTAGCCTCCGCCGCGCGCAGCGGCTTGTTGTATATGCGCGGTGTGCCGGGGGTGGCGTTGGGCGACCGGGTGGTGGTGCGCGACCACAGCGGGCGGCGGCGCAATGGGCAGGTGATTCGCACATCGGACGAGTTGGTGCTGATCCAGGTGTTGGAAGGCACGGACAATCTCGATCTGGAGCGCACCTGGGTGCGTTTTCTTGACCAGCCGTTCGAGGTTGCGCTGAGTCCCGATTTGCTGGGGCGGGTGTTCAACGGTATCGGCCAGCCACGCGATGATCGCCCTCCTCTGTTTTCCAAGCTGAAGCGCAATGTCAACGGCGCGCCGGTGAATCCCGCCGCGCGCGCTTATCCGCGCGAGTTTATTCAGACCGGATTGTCGGCGGTGGATGGACTCAATTCGCTGGTGCGCGGGCAGAAGCTGCCGATTTTTTCCGGCTCGGGTTTGCCGCATAACCGGCTCGCAGCGCAGATCGTGCGTCAGGCGCGGCTGCCCGGCGAGGAGTCGAATTTCGCCGTGGTGTTTGCGGCGATGGGCGTGTCTTATTCGGATGCGAATTTTTTCCGCGAGACGTTCGCCGCCAGCGGCGTGTTGCGCAACGTGGTGATGTTTCTCAACCTCGCGGACGAACCGGCCATCGAGCGTTTGATTTTGCCGCGCGCGGCGCTCACCGTGGCGGAATATCTCGCCTTCGATCTGGACAAACACGTGCTGGTGGTGATGACCGACATGACGCACTACGCCGAGGCGCTGCGCGAAGTCGCCACGGCCAAGGGCGATGTGCCCGCGCGCAAAGGCTACCCCGGCTATCTGTATTCCGACTTGGCGGAAATTTACGAGCGCGCCGGGCGCATACGCGGCAAGCCGGGTTCCATCACCATGATGCCGGTGGTGAGCATGCCCAGCGACGACATCACCCACCCCATCCCCGACCTCACCGGCTACATCACCGAAGGGCAACTGGTGTTGAGCCGCACGCTCAACAGCCTGGGCATTTATCCGCCAATCGACATTCCGCCGTCGCTGTCGCGCCTAATGAAAGATGGAATCGGCCACGAGCACACGCGCGAAGACCACTCGCGTCTCGCCGGGCAAATTTATGCCTCCTACGCGCGCGCCTTGGAAGTGCGCAACCTCGCCTCCATCATCGGCGCGGAAGATTTGTCCGAGACCGACCGCAACTACCTGGCCTTCGCCGACGCGTTCGAGCGGCGTTTCGTGGGGCAGCGCGAAGAGGAAGAACGCGACATCATCGAAACGCTGAACCTCGCGTGGGAACTGCTCTCGCTGCTGCCGCCCGAAGCGCTGACGCGCGTGGGCACAGCGGATTTGGAGAAATACCACCATTGGCAAGGTGCGGCGACGGAGGAGAAATGAACCCGAACTATCCCTTTGCCGCTTCATCCCCTCCCCTTTGCAGGGGGAGGGTTAGGGAGGGGGTAGAAACTTTACCGCGCCACAACTCTACCCCCATCCCAACCTTCCCCCTGCAAGGGGGAAGGAGCAAATCGGTTCTAGCGGATTTCCAAAAATGAAAACCCGCCTCAAAGTCCGCCCCACCAAAAGCGCGCTGCTGTCGCTGCGCCGTCAGGTGGTGGCGTTGCAGCACGGGCATGATCTGCTGGAACGCAAGCGCGAGCTGCTCACGCGGCTGGTTCACCAGCGGCTGCAAAGTTACCGCGAGCTGCGGCTGACAGTGCATGCGGCGCTGCAAGGGGCTTATCACTGGCTGTCCGTCGCCCACATGCG
>JAGVNQ010000006.1 GCA_020053195.1 Sideroxydans sp. | reverse complement strand
GACGGTCTTGTCCATCTTGTCGCTGACAATCGTTCCCGTCAGCGCGCGTTTTAAATTCGTTGCACTCATTGCTGCACACCCTTCTCGGTCAAAACCGTTTTCACCCGCGCAATATTGCGGCGGACTTTGGTCAGTTGGCTGGTATTGCCCAACTGTTGTGTCGCCACTTGCATGCGCAAGCCGAATTGCTCTTTGCTCAGGGACAACAGCTCCTGTTGCAGATCAGCCACCGACTTTGCTTTCAGTTCGCTTACCTTCATGATCACGCCCCTACCTGTCTAACTACAAATGTAGTTTCAATTGGCAGCTTGGCCGAAGCCAATTTAAATGCCTCGCGCGCCAGCACCTCATCAACCCCGTCCATCTCGTACAACATCTTGCCCGGTTGAATCTCGGCGACGTAGTACTCTGGACTCCCCTTACCGTTACCCATACGGACTTCGGCCGGCTTCTTGGAAATCGGCTTATCCGGGAAAATACGAATCCAGATACGTCCGCCGCGCTTGATGTGACGCGTCATGGCACGGCGAGCCGCTTCGATCTGACGCGCAGTCAGGCGACCGCGACCGACGGCCTTGAGGCCGAATTCGCCGAAACTGACCTTGTTGCCGCGCGTGGCGACTCCGGTGTTACGGCCTTTCTGTTCCTTGCGGTATTTCCTTCTAGCTGGCTGTAGCATGCTTTGCTCCCGACTTTCTTACTTTCTTTTCCGGCTCGGCCACTACTGGAGCAGCAACTTCCTGCTGTCCGGTATCGCCCTTATAGACCCACACCTTGACCCCAATAATGCCGTAGGTGGTCTTGGCTTCCGAGAAACCGTAGTCAATATCGGCACGCAGGGTATGCAATGGCACACGGCCTTCGCGATACCACTCGGTACGTGCGATTTCGATACCGTTCAAACGACCAGCGCTCATGATCTTGATACCCAACGCGCCAAGGCGCATTGCGTTCTGCATCGCGCGCTTCATGGCACGACGGAACATGATACGTTTTTCAAGCTGCTGGGTGATGGAGTCTGCGATCAGTTGCGCATCCACTTCCGGCTTGCGCACTTCTTCGATATTCAGACCCACATCAGGCAAACCCATGCGTTTCTTCAGTTCGTTACGCAGAGACTCGATATCCTCGCCCTTTTTACCAATCACCACACCCGGACGTGCCGTGTAGATGGTGATCTTGGCGTTCTTGGCAGGACGCTCGATGATGATCTTGGAAACGCCGGCACCAGCCAGTTTCTTCTTCAGATAATCGCGAACTTCGATGTCTTTATGCAGCATTTCAGCGAAATGCTTGGTATTGGAATACCACTTGGATGTCCAGTTCTTTTGAACACTCAGACGGAATCCAATTGGATGAATTTTCTGACCCATGCTCTAGCTCCCGACGGTGATCGTAATGTGGCAGGTTTGCTTCTCTATGCTGTTGCCGCGCCCCTTGGCGCGCGGGATCATGCGTTTCAGAGATGTGCCCTTGTCCACGTAGATGGTGGCGACCTTCAATTCGTCGATGTCTGCGCCGTCGTTATGCTCGGCATTGGCAATCGCGGAATCCAGCGCTTTCTTGATAATGCCACCGCCCTTTTTCGGGCTAAAGGCCAAGATGTTCAACGCTTGCGCGACAGGCAGACCACGGATCTGGTCAGCGACCAGCCTAGCCTTTTGTGCCGACAGGCGAACACCACGGATGACTGCTGTTGTACTCATCATGTCTCCTTATTTCTTGGCGGCTGCTTTTTTATCGGCAGCGTGACCTTTGAAGGTGCGGGTCAAAGAAAATTCGCCAAGCTTGTGTCCGACCATGTTCTCGGAGACGTACACCGGAACATGCTGCTTGCCGTTATGCACCGCGATCGTCAAACCGACGAACTCGGGCAACACGGTGGAGCGACGCGACCAGGTCTTCACCGGACGCTTATCGTTAGTCGCACGCACCGCTTCCACTTTCTTCAGCAGATGCAGATCGACAAACGGGCCTTTTTTAACTGAACGTGCCATATCTTGTTACCCCTTAAACCTGAAAGCGACGGCGCACGATCATGCCGCTAGTCCGCTTGTTACGACGTGTACGGAATCCCTTGGCAGGCACACCCCACGGGCTGACCGGATTACGGCCTGCTGCGGTCTTGCCTTCACCACCACCGTGCGGGTGATCGACCGGGTTCATCACCACACCGCGCACTGTCGGACGAATACCGCGCCAGCGATTGGCACCGGCTTTACCGATAGAACGCAGAGAATGTTCACCGTTGCCGACTTCGCCCAGCGTCGCACGACAATCGATATGCACCTTGCGGATTTCGCCGGAACGCAGACGCAACTGAGCGTAGCTCCCTTCGCGCGCCAGCAACTGCACCGAAGCACCCGCCGAACGCGCCAATTGCGCGCCTTTGCCAGGCAGCATCTCGATCGCATGAATAGTGGAACCCACCGGAATATTGCGCAACGGCAAAGCATTGCCCGCTTTGATCGGCGCTTCAGATCCGCTCACCAGTTGCGCGCCGGCAGAAATACCTTTTGGCGCGATGATGTAGCGGCGCTCTCCGTCCGCGTACAGCAACAACGCCAAATGCGCTGTGCGGTTCGGGTCATATTCCAAACGTTCAACTTTGGCCGGCACTCCGTCCTTGTCGCGCTTGAAATCTACCAGACGATAGTGTTTTTTGTGCCCACCACCCATATGACGCGTGGTGATGTGGCCGTTATGGTTACGCCCTGCCGTTCTGGTTTTTTTCTCCAGCAACGAAGCTACGGGCTTACCCTTGTGCAACTCCTTGTTGACCACACGCACAACGGCGCGAGTTCCCGGTGAAGTCGGTTTAAGTTTGATCAGTGCCATGATTTACCCCTGCTCGCTTGCAGCAAAGTTGATTTCCTGACCGGGAGCCAGACACACATAGGCCTTCTTCCAGTCCTTACGGGCGCCCATAAAGCGACCGAAACGTTTTTGTTTGCCTTTGACGTTGCTGATCTGCACGCTGTCAACAGTGACGTTGAACAACTTCTCGACCGCCGCCTTGACTTCCGGCTTGGTAGCATCGGAGGCCACGCGGAAAATTACCTGCTCATTCAGTTCGGCAATATACGTCGCCTTTTCCGAAATTTGCGGAGCAAGCAAAATATTCAGCAAACGCTCTTCATTGAATTTTTGTGTGCTCATGCCAGCATCTCCTCGATTTTTGCGATCGCACCGCGTGTTACCAACACGTTGGGGAAACGCACCAAACTTACCGGGTCGGCTTGATGAGCTTCGACAACCAGCACGTTCGGCAAGTTACGCGACGACAGGTACAGATTCTCGTCGATGCTATCGGTGATAATCAGCACGCGAGCATCTTGCAGTCCCATGCCCTTGATCTTTTGTGCCAGCAATTTCGTCTTTGGCGCATCCACGGTCAAACCGTCAACCACACTCAAGCGACCATCGCGCACCAGTTGCGAGAAGATGGAAGCCAGACCCGCGCGATACATCTTGCGATTAATCTTTTGTGTGTAGTTTTGATCCGGGCTGTTCGGGAAAATCTTGCCACCCCCGCGCCACAACGGGCTGGATGCCATACCGGCACGAGCACGACCGGTACCCTTTTGGGCGAACGGTTTGCGCGTTGACTTGGCGATCTCGCTACGACCCTTTTGCTTGCTGTTGGCAGAACGGGCGTTGGCCTGATAAGCCGTTACCAGCTGATGCACCAGCGCTTCATTGTATTCACGACCAAACAAGTCGTCGGATGCATTCATGCTCGCCTCCGCCTTGCCGTTTTCATTGATGACTTTCAGTTCCATCATGCCCCCGCTTTCACTGCCGGACGGACGATCACGTCGCCGCCGGGCGCGCCCGGAACCGCGCCGCGTACCAGCAACAGCTGGCGCTCGGCATCGATACGAACGATTTGGAGATTTTGTACAGTGCGTTGCACATCACCCAGATGTCCGGTCATGCGCTTACCCGGGAACACGCGACCCGGATCTTGCGCCATACCGATAGAGCCGGGTACGTTGTGCGACTTGGAGTTACCGTGCGAGGCACGGCCAGATTTAAAGTGGTGACGTTTGATGGTACCGGCATAACCTTTACCGATCGTCACGCCCGTCACATCAACTTTCTGACCGACCTGAAACAGATCCACGCCAACATTGCCGCCGAGAGTCAGGCTGGCAATCTGTTCAGGCGTGGCGGTGAATTCTTTCAGAACACTACCGGCTTCAACACCGGCTTTGGCAAAATGACCCGCAGCGGCTTTGGTTACACGGCTGGCACGACGCGTACCGTACGCGACTTGCACTGCACTGTAACCATCCGTAGAAGCGGATTTAATCTGGGTGACACGATTGTTGGACACGTCCAACACCGTCACCGGCAACGATGTACCGTCGTCGGTAAAGATGCGAGTCATGCCAATCTTGCGACCGACAAGTCCTAAGCTCATTTTTATTTCCTTTTATTAAGGGGCCAACTTCAATTGGTCAGCCGATCCATTACTGCAAAACTGCTTTAACAACGATTACTGCAACTTGATTTCCACATCCACACCAGCCGGCAGATCCAGCTTCATCAGTGCATCCACAGTCTTATCCGTAGGATCAACGATGTCCATCAGGCGCAGATGGGTGCGAATTTCGAATTGATCGCGCGAAGTCTTGTTTACGTGCGGGGAACGCAGCACGTCAAATCGCTCGATCTTGGTGGGCAAGGGAACCGGGCCTTTAACCACAGCACCTGTGCGTTTGGCCGTCTCCACGATTTGCAGCGCGGACTGGTCGATCAAACGATAATCAAACGCCTTCAGGCGGATGCGAATTTTTTGACTTTGCATATTCTTCTCTTGCATCTACGCGGCATTGCCGCTGGTTTAAAGAACGAAAACGCGTGACCGCAGTCACGCGAGGGCGCGCATTGTAGCCTTACTCGATAACCTTAGCAACCACACCCGCACCGACAGTACGACCGCCTTCGCGAATCGCGAAGCGCAGGCCTTCCTCCATGGCGATAGGGTTGATCAGGTTGACGGTGATGCTGACGTTGTCGCCGGGCATGACCATCTCGGTTCCTGCCGGCAGTTCGACCGCACCGGTTACG
>JAGVNQ010000110.1 GCA_020053195.1 Sideroxydans sp. | reverse complement strand
GGCCTAATGAACTATCCGGGTTTATCAGCCGCGCGCTTAGCCCGGCGCAACGCCGATGATGCGTTTGAACGCTTTGCGGAAAGCGGCTTCCGACTCGTAGCCGCAACGCAAGGCGACATCCAGCATATTGGCGCGGCCGTCGGCCAGCATGGCGGTCGCCAACTGCATGCGCCAGATTGCGACGAATTCCATGGGCGGCATTTTCACCTGTTGGCTGAAACGTTGCGCGAAGGCGGAGCGCGACTGGCAGGCGAGTCCGGCCAGCCGTTCCACCGTCCAGACTGCGGCGGGCGCGTCGATGAAAGCCGAGACGGCGGGTCGCAACTGCTCGTCCGACAGCGCCGCCAACAGCGGCGAAAGTTCGGGTTCGTGGTGCAGGGTATGGCGGATGACATACAGGAACAGTGTGTCCGACAAGCGATCCAGAATCGCGCTCGCACCCGCATCGTTTTGCGTCGCCTCTTCAGTCATCATCTCGATCAGCTTGGACATTTGCTTGCCGACATTGCTGTTATCCGTGCGGATCAGCAAAAATTCGGGGAAGCAGGCGAGCAGCAGGCGGCGGATGTGTGCGGGCAGTTTCAGATGGCCGCACAACAGGCCAGTTCCCGGCGCATGCACGTCCAGCGGCGCGGGGTGCGAATAATCGAACGCTTGTTGCGGAACGACGGGCAGCGCGCTGAACGAATGCGCCGCATCGTGCGGAAAAAAAGCGATGTCGCCCGCTGCCATGCGAGTCGGCGCACTGCCGTCGCGCAAATGGACCCACGCCTCGCCGCTGCACACCAGATGAAATGTCGTGGCATCGCTGCCGCCCGGAGTGGACATGTGCCAGGCATCGCACAACTGGCCGACGTAATACACCTCCGAGCCCAGATGCAGGCGGCGCAGAAAGTCGTTGAGCGCGGACATGGTGCTTACAGCTTGCGCGGCAGTTCGCGCGCGGCTTTGCGGATGAAGGCAAGCTGCTTCTCGAAATTGCGGCAGCCACGGCACATCAGCAGGTGCATGCGCATCGCCATCTTTTCGCGCAACGTCAGTGGACGGTCATACGATTGCGACAGCAGCTCGGTGTTGTGTTTGCAGTCCAGCATGGTTACCTCGCATTTCCAAACCAATTGAGATCAAGACATTCGCGCAAAACCAGCCGTGCGCGGTGCAGGATCACCCAGCAGTTAGTGGTGGAGATCGAGAGTTCGTGGCATATCTCGTCGGTGCTCATTTCCATGAACTCGCGCATCATGAAAGCGCGCGCGCTGTTGAGCGGCATGCGCCGGTTGCATTGCTCGAACACTTCCCAGAAGTGGGCGTTTTCCATGGCCTGTTCCGGTTCGTTCCAGTTCTGCGGCGGTGATGCCCAGCGCCCGTTTTGCCTGAACAAGGCATCGACCAGTTCGTTCTCGTCTTCGCCCTCGGCCACGCTCAGTTGCGGTTCGCGCGCCCGTTTGCGCAACACATCCATGATCTTGTGTTTGAGGATGCCCACCAGCCAGGTGCGCGGCTGAGACTGCGCAGCAAAACCGCTGCGGTTTTCTATGGCGGCGACCAGCGTCTCCTGCACCACATCTTCGGCCAGATGCGGGTCGCGCAGTTGCAGCATGGCGTAACGCAGCAGATAGCTGCGCTGCTGTTGCAAGGCTTCGGGATCAATGGCGCTCATTCAAACTCCGGCACACGGGACGGGCAGATGGTAACACCCGCCCGCCGGATGTTTTTCAGTGGCGCTGCGCTGCACAAGGATTCTTCGCCGCGCAAGGGTTGCCGCCTGTCCTGAAACTTTTTTGCAGCGAGGCCGTGTAAACCGTCAAGGCCGCCAACTCCTTACCGCTCCACGGCAACGGCTGCGCCGCCATCGGCACCACCATGCAGAACTGCACCATTTCGTCGAGCTGCACGCTCTTCACGGCGGAGCGTTCATGCGCCATCGCCACCTTGTGCGGGTACAGTCGGGCGAAGCTGTTTTGGAACGCGCCGTGATCCTGGTGGCAGGTGTTGCACGACATGCCGTTGCTGCTCAGGCTGGTGTCAGCGAACAGTTTTTCGCCATAAGCGATGAGTTCGGCAGATTTGCCCCGATAAGGGCGATATGGTTTCGGGCGCAGCACCAGCCGGGTGTCCACCTTGTCTGCCATGGCTGCCGCGCAAGGGTTGCGAGCGGCACAGGGGTTTTTCGCGGCGCATGGATTTGAGCGCGAGGAACTGGAACGCGGCGCACAGGGATTGGAGGGGCGACAAGGTGCGGCCAGCGCCGCACCGCCCAGCGACAAAGTCAGCGCGCCGGAAGAGAGCAGTGCTTTGGCGAGTAGGGATGGATTCATGTTGTTCTCCTTGTGGGATCAGGCAATCAGCCAGAAATAAGCGGCGATGCCGACGGCAAGCAACACCGCGACCAGCATCATCTTTTCGTGGACGCACATACCGTGCGCGGCCTCGCAACTGCTATTCATTTTGCACATCATGGACATTTTTGCCTCCTGTTGAGAATGGGAAAGTCACGTTTTGTTGGAGTGACGTGTGTTGGTCGTTGCAAACGGAAAAAACTTACACGCGGAAAAACATGCACCTGATTTGCCACAAAATTTAGCATCCCCTATCCATGAACCTCAAGCGGGTAGCCGCCTTACTCCCCTCGCCCGCAAGCGGGAGAGACCGCAGTCGATCAACGTTCGCCCGAATTGACTTCCTTGAACCGTGCTGTTTTTCGTAGGTCGGGATTTATCCCGACGTTTTTTCTTCAATCCGTGAACAGCGTCGGGATAAATCCCGACCTACAAAAGCGTGAGGTTCATGGGTAGGGGCTGGGGGAGAGGGTGTGGTCGCTACGACAAACTTGTTGCCATGCCACCACCCTCTCCCCTGCCCTCCCCCGCGAGCGGGGGAGGGAGTAAAACAGTGCGGCGCAATATGTTGGACTTTGTTCCTTTAGATTCGGCACGAATAAAGTATGAAGTTGCCGGAAGCCCCTCTCCCGCAGGCGGGAGAGGGGTTGGGGTGAGGGGTGGCAAGTTGGAACTAGTTTGTAATATGCGCACAGCCCCTCATCCCCAGCCCTTCCCCCGCCTGCGGGGGAAGGGAGCATGCCAGTTTCATGTGGTCAGAATGGAAACAATATTCGTGCCGGATCAATAATCAGGAATGTGTAAGGATTTTGCGTGTCGAACGACTCACCAGTTCCACAAACATAATGGAGTGAGCCATGAAAAAGTTCGTAAAACTACTAACCCTGCTGGCGCTGTTGTTCCCGCTGTTCGCCCATGCCGCAGGCGAGCCTTACACGCAGGACAAACTGGATGCGCTGAACCAGTCGGGCAAGCCCGCGCTGGTGTTTGTCCATGCCGACTGGTGTCCGACTTGCCGCGCGCAGGATGCCGTGCTGGAAAAGCTGCTGCCGACCGCCGAGTTCAAACCCATCACCACTTTGCGCGTGGATTTTGATACGCAGAAGTCGGTGCTCAAGGCGTTCGGCGTGCGCTACCAAAGCACGCTCATCGTGTTCAAAGGTGGCAAGGAGGTCGCCCGCGTGACCGGCGAAACCGGGCGCGAACAGATCGCGGCACTGTTGCGTCAGGCGCTGTAAATCATGGAACTGAATGCTGCCAGCTACGGCCTGTCGTTTCTGGCGGGCGTGCTTTCGACATTGTCGCCTTGCGTGTTGCCGTTGATCCCCATTCTGATGGGTTCGGCGGCCAGCTCGCATCGCTTCGGCACGTTCGCGCTGGTGGGCGGGCTGATGCTGTCGTTCACCTTGATCGGCGTGGGGCTGGGTTCGCTGGGCGGCTCCATCGGCCTGGAGCAGGATTCCTTGCGCGTGGCGGGCGGCGTGTTGCTGATACTGTTCGGCGCAATATTATTTTCCGCCAGCTTGCAACAGCGTTTCGCTGCGGCGGTCAGCCGCTTGGGCGCGGGGCAGGGCTTGCTGGCGCGCTTCAATCTGAACGGATTGCACGGCCAGTTTCTGCTCGGCCTGTTGCTCGGCATCGTGTGGAGCCCGTGCGTCGGCCCCACGCTGGGGGTGGCGATCACACTGGCCAGCCAGGGGCAGGCGCTGGCGCAAGTGGCTGCGGTGATGCTGGTATTCAGCCTGGGCGCGGGTTTGCCGTTGCTCGCCATCGGCATGTTGTCGCGCCAAGCGCTGGGCAGATGGCGTGGGCGCATAATGCTTGCCGGGCAAAAAGCCAAGAAAATTTTTGCTGCGGTGCTGCTGTTAATCGGTATGCTGGTACTTTCTGGGGCGGATAAAGGTTTCGAGAAGTGGGCGGTGAACGCGATGCCGGAGTGGATGGTGAATCTGACTACCCGGTACTAACCTGAAACCCATTTTAGCCACAGAGTACACAGAGATCACAGAGGGAATCGTGCGGTTGTAATCCAATTACATCTTGCCAATAAGTAAGCTCTGCGAAATGTAAGAATGCCTTTTCTTTCTCTGTGTCCTCTGTGTTCTCTGTGGCTATTTGTTTTTTTTATTTTGGGAGGCGCACATGTCCGAAAAAGAATCCTTGCTGAATACCTTGCTCGGCCTGTCCATGATCGTCGAAGCGCGCGATCCCTACACCGGCGGCCACCTGTGGCGCGTGTCGCAATTCTCCAGATTATTGGCGCAACAGGCCGGGCTGTCGCGGCGCAATGTCGCGCTGTGCGAAGTCGGCGGGTTTCTGCATGACCTGGGCAAAATCGGCGTACCCGATGCCATCCTCAACAAACCGGAACGGCTGACCGATGCCGAATACGCCGTAATCAAAACACACCCGGTAGTCGGCGGAAAATTGTTGTCCAACCACCCGCTGGCGAATCTGGCCTTTGATGCGGTAGTCGGCCACCACGAGCGCCCCGAC
>JAGVNQ010000027.1 GCA_020053195.1 Sideroxydans sp. | reverse complement strand
TTGATCGCTGGATTCCCGCGTTCGCGGGAATGACGGAATACACCGAGTTGCGTTTTGAAAATTTGTTTTCATCATCACGCCCCCAACTCCACACCCAATCCACTTGTCTTGACCCAAGGCGCAGGTTTTCTCACTGCGTCCCACACCGGGCTCTGCAACGTCAGCGCCAACTGCCGCGCCAGTTCAATCATGCCGCTGTAACCCTCGTAGCCAAACTCGCGTTCCTGATTGATGTCGAGGAAAGGGATGCGCGCTTTCAACGCGGTGTACATATTTCTGCCGCCCGCGATCAGGATGTCGGCTTGATATTCCTTGACCGCGCCCAGCAGCGCTTTGGGGCTGCCGTCGGTAATCATGCGCGTCTTGTCACCCATGATTTCGCGGATGCGCGCTTTGTCTTCTTCGGTGGATTTATTCGTTCCGGTGGCGACCACTTCCAAACCCAAGTCTTGCAGCGCGGAAACAATCGACCACGACTTCACGCCGCCGGTGTAGAGCAATACACGCTTGCCGCGCAGCTTGTCGCGCCACGGTTCTAGTGCTTCATTGATGCTGGCTTCTTCGCGCGCGATCATCGCTTCGGTGCGTTTGGTCAGCGACGGGTCGTTGAGCAACTTTGCAAAATCGCGGAATGCCATCGAGGTATCGGTCACGCCGTAAAAGCTGCCTTCAAAATACGGTGTGCCGTAATCGGCTTTCAGTTTGCGCGCCACGTTGAGCAGCGCCTTGGCGCACACCACCATATTGGCCTCGGCGCGGTGCATGGTCTGCACTTCGCGGAAACGTCCGTCGCCGGAAAGCGTGCACAAAATGCGCAGCCCGAGTTCGTCGAACAGCGGCGCAACATTCCAGAATTCGCCCGCGATGTTGTATTCGCCGATCAGGTTCACGTCATGCACAGTGATGCCCGGACGCTGTGCTTCGGGCGGCACCGGCAGCGGTTCTGCCGTGCCCACCACGTGTTTGAACATGGCATCGCCCGCGATGCGGTTGCCCAGATTTTTGGTGCCGTAAAATCCGGCGCAATCCACCGGAATACACGGCACGCCAAATTTTTCCGCCGCCGCTTTGCACACCGCGCCGATGTCGTCGCCGATCAGCGCGGGCACGCAAGTGTTGTAAACGAACACCGCTTTGGGCGAGTAACTTTCCACCGCCTGTTTGATGCCGTGGAACAGCCGCTTCTCGCTGCGCCCCATGATGATGTCCTGCTCGGTGAGGTCGGTGGTCATGCCGATGCGGAACAGCGTCGGCCCCGACGAGCGCGTGCCGCGCCCTTCCCACGAACTGCCCGCACAGGCAATCGGCCCGTGCACGATGTGCGCCACATCGGCAATCGGCAACAGCGCGATCTGCGCCCCGTCGAACGAACACCCCCCCGCCGTCGCCCCCGGCTTGGGACGCGCGCAGCCCGACTTCGACTTGGTGTTGTGCTCACACGCCGGTTCATTCAACAGCGCGGCAATGTCTTTGGCTTGCATGGCAATGGCTCACGATTAGAGGACAAGCTTGTAATCGCAAATGGCGTGCCAAGGGAGGAAGGTTGATTTCAATGGGTTTTGCAGGGGTGTTGGTTGTAGTAAAGCTGACAAGAACAACAAACCCAACGTAACCCGGATGCGAAGTAGCCCGGATGAAGCGCAGCGTAATCCGGGAAAAATCATCCGCCGACAGAATGAACCCGGATTACGCTACGCTTCATCCGGGCTACGAGTAAGTGCGTCAAATCAAAATCCGCGATAGACTTTTCACATGGTCAACTATCGCCGCAACTTCATTGCAGGTGGCACATATTTCTTCACGGTCACCTTGCGTGATCGCCAAGCCGCATTTCTCACACAACACATTGACGCATTGAAACAAGCGTTCGACGAAACGCGCCTGACAAAGCCTTTCCAAACACAAGCCATCGTCGTGTTGCCCGACCATCTGCATACCCTCTGGCAACTTCCTGCCGATGACTGCGATTACGCCGGGCGCTGGCGTAAGATCAAGAGCCGCTTTACCCGTTTGCTCGTTCAACGCAGCGTCCTCATCACTCGCAATGAAAAGGGCGAATACGATTTATGGCAGCGGCGCTATTGGGAGCACACCATTCGCGATGATCTCGACCTGCAAAGACACGTCGATTACATTCATTTCAATCCGGTCAAACATGGTTTGGTTGATCGCGTTGCAGATTGGCCGTATTCGTCGTTTCATCGCCATGTGAAACTCGGAATTGTTCCAGCCGATTGGGCTGTGGGGGATGAAAAATCAGGCGTGCGTTTTGGGGAGTAATCCCGGATTCCATTTCATCCGGGCTACAAAACTCTCCGCGCTGTAGCCGAACGTAGCCCGGATGCAGCGCAGCGTAATCCGGGGAGAGACTGTACCAATTGCTTTTCCCCGGATTCCATTTCATTTCATCCGGGCTACGGTTGGGCGCGATTCAAACCGAATACGGTTGCGCCACCCATCCCTTTATCAACGCCGCTTCGGTATCCGGCAAATAGCTGAATCCACCTTCCAGATCGCGCGCGACGGCGTAGGCGATTTTGGGCGGGGTTAGGGTGCTGGCGACGAGGTGGAAGTACCAGGCGGAGGGGTAGCCGGCGGCGCGGTCGAAGGCTTGTAGTTGCTGGAACAATTCCACGCCGGTCAGTTCGATGTTCCACTGGAACGGTTTGAGTTCGCGCGCGCGGCGCGACACCAATGAGACGGCCATCATGGGGTTGCGGTAGCGGTCTTGATGTTCGCGCAGGGATACGATCCAGTGGTCGCTGAAATGGCCGCGCGTGGCGGCGCTGCTGTGTGTCCATTCGGCCAGCAGGCGCGGTAGTCCGGCGTTTTTGGCGGCGGCGGACGAGACTTTGGCCACGGTCTGGCGCATGTCGATCAGGCGGCGGAAACGGTAACGCGGCGCGGCGATGGCTTGCGCGTCCACCGCTTCGGGCGCGATGGGTTCGAGTAGTTCCTGCAAATCTTCGGGCACATGCTCGGTGTCTATCAGTTTGCGATCCAGCACTTCCTGCAATTCTTCCACTTCCAGTTGCAAAAAATCCGCCGGGGCTTTGCCGTAAGCAGCGACGAAATAATGCGTGCGCCCGGTGTGGCGCGTGGCCAGCAATCCGGCATCTTCGTACTTTTCGAGGAACTCGTGCATGTCGCCGCCGCAGCTTTTTAATTCGGCTTTCGCCCAAATTTCCAGACTGTCCGCGACACGTTTCCCGTCCGCCGCAATCAGACCGCCGGGGCGATACCAGCCGCCGCGATTGAGCACGTAACGGAAGGTGCAGCCGGTGCAAACGCGGTTGACGATTTCCAGCAAAGTGCTGTGGTGCGGGCGCGGCGCGGCGGCTTCGATCTCGGTCGCCAAGTTGCGCAAAGTGGTTTCGTCAGGCGTGTAAATACTCATGGATTGTCTCCCGGCAATGGTTCTGCCAAATAACAGCAACCCTCGTGCCAGTGGGGGTGGGTGGTGGCGGAGCCCGTAAATTCGCGGGTTTGCGGGATGAATGGAATTTTGAGAGAAAGAGATTTGTAGTGATTGCGACAATCACAGGTGCTCCGATGTTTCTATTAACCCCAAAAACCAAACCCCCTCTAACTCCCCCTTATCAGGGGGAGAACCGAGCCGCTCCTCCCCTGACAAGGGGAGGTTGGGAGGGGTTGGGTTTTTTCTTCACATTCACCCCATCCCCACCCCAGCCCTCCCTTTGAAGGGGAGGGGGACATCACATCAACGCCACGC
The DNA here is from genome assembly GCA_020053195.1 of Sideroxydans sp. Classification (GTDB taxonomy): domain Bacteria; phylum Pseudomonadota; class Gammaproteobacteria; order Burkholderiales; family Gallionellaceae; genus Sideroxyarcus. Next base: position 2,045 of record JAGVNQ010000027.1, on the reverse strand, counting down.
TCTTCACCTGCGCGCAGACATACATGCCCACATGTAACCCGAGGTGGTCGCGCGAGCGGCGGGTGATGCGTGACAGCAGGGTGTGCGACTCGCCGACCATCATGCGCAGCATCACTTTGTCCGCGCCTTCGTCGCGTATCTCGTCGATGCGCGCATTCAAAATATTGTTGATGCTGCTACCTTGCGGCGCTTGGGTGGCGATGCTCACGTCACGCGCCAACACTCGGGCGCGCACGGTTGTGCCGAACGGTTGATCCACTTTGCCGAGCCACAAAAATCCGCCGGGAAAATCCAGCCGTGTGAGGTGATAGGTTTCGTCCTGCTGCGCCACTGCGGCTTCGATCACGACACCCGCATCGTCGAAATGTGCCAGCGGCAAATCGAGTCTGGCGATGGTGTCCTGCAACGCGCCGCTGGCGATAACGCGGCCTTGTTGCATCAACACCAAGTGGTCGGCCAGCCGCGCCACTTCGTCCAGCGCGTGGCTGACGTACAGCACGGGGATGTTCAATTCCTGATGCAAATTTTCCAGATAGGGAAGGATTTCCCGCTTGCTGTTGCTATCCAGCGCAGACAGCGGTTCATCCATCAGCAGGATGCGCGGGCTGGTGAGTAAAGCGCGACCAATGGCGACGCGCTGGCGTTCGCCGCCGGACAATTTCGCCGGGTCGCCGCGTGCAATCAGTCGGCTCAAGCCCAGCCATTCCACCACTTGTTCCAGTGGCACTTTGCGTTCGGCGATTGGTGTTCGCTTTAATCCATATTCCAGATTGGCGCGCACCGACAGATGCGGGAACAGGCTGGCTTCCTGGAACACAAAACCCAGCGGGCGTTGATGCGTCGGCACAAAAGTTGTTTCGTCCTGCCAGGTTTCGTTGTTCACATGCAGCGCTCCATGCGCTTTTTCCAATCCGGCTATGCAGCGCAGCAGCGTGGTTTTGCCCGAACCGGAGGGGCCGAATAACGCAGTGACACCAGTAGCGGGCGCGGTGAACGAGGCATCGAGCGCGAAGCTGTCGAGTTGCATTTGAAAGTGGGCGCGGATCTCAGACATTCAAATCCTTTCAGCCACGGATGAACACGGATGAAACACGGATGCACATCGACATTTTTGGTTATTGCGCCCTCGCCATTCTGTAGACAGCATACCTCGCGTACCAAGTGCTTTTATCCGTGTTTCATCCGTGTTCATCCGTGGCTCAATATTGTTTTTCATATTCATCGCGCCACCTTATTCACCGACCCGCCCGCCAGATACAGCCCCAGCAACACCACGAACGAGAACAACACCATACCGCCCGAGAGCAAGTGCGCCGCGCCGTATTCCATCGCTTCGACGTGGCCGTAGATCGCCACCGACAGCACGCGCGTTTCGCCGGGGATGTTGCCGCCCAGCATCAGCACCACACCGAATTCGCCAACGGTGTGGGCGAACGCCAGAATGGTGGCGGTGAGAAAACCGGGACGCGCCAGCGGCAAGGCCACGCTGAAAAATCTATCCCATGCGTTGGCGCGCAGCGTGGATGCCACTTCCAGCGGGCGCTTGCCCATGGCCTCAAACGCGTTCTGAATTGGTTGCACTGCGAACGGCAGCGAGAACAACACCGAACCGATCACCAATCCGGCGAAAGTGAACGGCAACCGGCCCAGGTTCATGGCGCTGGTCAACTCACCCACCAACCCGTGCGGCCCCATCACCAGCAGCAGATAAAAACCCAGCACCGTGGGCGGCAACACCAGCGGCAACGCCACCAGCGCCGACACCAAACCTTTGTACCATTTGCGGCTGTGCGCCAGCCACCAAGCCAAGGGCGTGGCGATGAGCAACAGCAGGCAAGTGGTCACGCTCGCCAGTTTCAGGGTGAGCCAGACGGCTTGCAGGTCGGCGGGGTCTAGGGTGTATTGCATTATTCCATCCAATTTTTATTCACCGTCATTCCGGCGCAGGCCGGAATCCAGTTGATCTAATCACTCCGCGCTGCGGACAACCACGAGGCTTTGTCCGCTGCGCGGAGTGTTTGTTTTGCTGGATTCCGGCCTGCGCC
>JAGVNQ010000290.1 GCA_020053195.1 Sideroxydans sp. | reverse complement strand
GGGCTGACAGAAGCGACCAAGATGGCGATCCTGAATGCCAACTACATCAAGGAATCATTGAAGGATCACTACGCCACGCTGTACAGCGGGACAAATGGCCGCTGCGCGCACGAGATGATTCTCGACTGCCGCGACCTGAAGCGCGAAGGCATCGAAGTCACCGACATCGCCAAACGCCTGATGGATTACGGCTTCCACGCGCCGACCACTTCGTTTCCGGTGGTCGATACGCTGATGGTGGAGCCCACCGAAAGCGAATCCAAAGCCGAGCTGGACAGGTTCTGCGAAGCGATGATTGCCATCCGTGGCGAGATCGAAGAAGTGTTGTCCGGCAAGGCGGACAAGAAAGACAACCTTCTCAAACATGCGCCACATACTGCCAAAGCGGTGGTGTCGGATAACTGGACGCGCCCCTATTCGCGCGAGTTGGCCGCCTATCCGCTGGCTTGGGTGCGCGAGAATAAATTCTGGCCTGCGGTGGCGAGAGTGGATAATGTCTATGGCGATAAAAATCTGGTGTGTGTTTGCGCTCCGGACAAGTCGTAACAAACCCAATGTAGGAGCGGCTTTAGCCGCGAATGGTTGTTAAATTTTTCGCGAGCAAGCTCGCTCCTACACAACCCAACTGGAGTTCATCATGGCCAAAGACATCAAAGATAAAACCGCTGTTACGCTGGGCGGCGCGCCGCTCACTTTGTTCGGCACGTTCCCCGTGCTCGGCCAAACCGCTCCCGACTTCACACTGGTGGATAAAGACCTGAAAGATGTGTCGCTGCAAGATTTCGCGGGCAAGCGCAAAGTGTTGAACATCGTGCCCAGTCTGGACACCGCCGTGTGCGCCACGTCCGCGCGAAAATTCAACGAGGCCGCAGGCAAGTTAAACAACACCGTGGTGCTGGTGATTTCCGCCGACTTGCCGTTCGCCATGAACCGCTTTTGCGTGGCGGAAGGACTGGAGAACGTGGTCACGTTATCGCTGATGCGCGGGCGCGATTTCATGCGCAACTACGGCGTGAAGATCGCCGACACGGCGCTGGCCGGTGTGACCGCGCGCGCGGTGCTGGTGCTGGACGACCAGAACCGTGTGATCCACGCCGAGCTGGTGGACGACATCAAACACGAGCCGAATTACGAGGCGGCACTGGCGGTTTTACGCTGATGTAGGGTGGGCACGTTTCATGTGCCCACGCGTTTAACATTCAAGCGGCTACCACGTGGGCACAAACACCGTGCCCACCCTACGCGAGAGAAATGAAAAGCCCCAACAAACACCCTGTCGGCCTGCCCCATATTCCCCATGCGCTAAAAAACGCGCAGGCGGGTTTGCGCGCGGCGTGGCAACACGAAGACGCGTTCCGCCAGGAAATATTTGTCGCCGCCATCGCCATCCCGGTAGCGCTGTTTTCTCCCGCCGATAAAACCGGAAAAATTCTGATGATCTCCAGCATCCTGCTGGTACTCATTATTGAACTGGTCAATTCCGCCGTCGAAGCGGCGGTGGATCACACCTCGCTCGATCAGCATCCTTTCGCCAAACGCGCCAAAGACATCGCCGGCGCGGCGGTGTTGATGTGCATCGTCAACGCGGTGGTAATATGGTTCACAGTGCTATTCGTTTGAAAGTTATCCACGGCCATGAACGCAACCTCCGCCCCCGAAAAAAAGTCCCGTCCCGACAATCTGCTGTTCCGTTCCCGTCTGGAAATCTGCCGAATTTTGCAGGTGTTGGCGCAGGATGAAAGTCCGCTGTCTGCCGAAATCATGCACGGGCATCCGTTCACCACGCGCCTCGTTGCGGTTGACCCGGAGACCGATCATTTCGCCATTGCCTATTGCGCGCACAAGCAAATTAACACCATGGTGCTGAAATCGCCCTCGGTGGAATTTATCGCCACCGATAAAAAAGGGCTGCATTTCACGTTCGAGGCATCGTCTCCCGAAGAGGTGCAGGTTGGAGGCGAACCCGCCATTCAGTTCGCTTTGCCGAAAGCGCTGCTGCTGCACAACCAGCGCGAACATCCGCGCATCCCGCTGGCCGCCGACGCGTCCTTGCGCTGCATCGCCGATGCCGACGGATTCATTCCGTTTGAATCGCATGTAACCGACATCAGCCATGACGGTCTGGGCTGCCTAATTTACGATCCCGAAATCAACCTCGAAGCAGGCGCGGTACTGAAAGGTTGCCGCATCATTTTGCCGAATGGCGATGCGGTGGTGGCCGATCTTGAGTTGCGCTACACGGCTACCGACACGCTGGCCGACGGGACACTGGCCAACCGTTCCGGTTTTCAGTTTGTGGAAAAGTCCCCCCAACTGACCAAGCTGATCAATTATTTCATTCAGGATTTGGACAAGAAATAAATCTTGCCGCTTTATAATCCGTCCCTGTTCTCCCTTTAATCGGTCACCATAATGAAAACTCTGATTTGCGGTTCCATGGCTTACGACACCATCATGGTGTTCAAAGATCAGTTCAAGAAACACATCCTGCCCGAGCAGATCCATATTCTCAATGTCGCTTTTCTGGTGCCGGAAATGCGCCGCGAATACGGCGGTTGCGCGGGCAACATCGCGTTTAACCTGCAATTGCTGGGCGGGCATCCGCTGATTATGGCGACCGTGGGCGACGACTTCGCACCCTACGCGCAGCGACTGGACAATCTCGGGCTGGCGCAAACCCATGTGCGCGCAGTACCCGGCAATTTCACCGGACAAGCCTTCATCACCACCGACCTCGACGACAACCAGATCACCGCGTTCCATCCGGGCGCGATGAGCATGTCGCACCTTAACCATGTAAACGAAGCTCAGGAGGTTACGCTGGGCATCGTGTCGCCGGACGGGCGCGACGGCATGATTAACCACGCGCGCGAATTCGCCGAAGCCAACATTCCTTTCGTGTTCGATCCGGGTCAGGGCATGCCGATGTTTTCCGGCAACGAACTGTTGGACTTCATCGAACAAGCCAACTACGTCACGGTCAATGATTACGAAGCCAAATTGCTGCAAGACAAAACCGGCAAATCGCTGGCCGACATCGCAAGCCGCGTCACCGCACTGATCGTCACGCTGGGCGGTGACGGCTCGCTGATTTACGCCGACGGCAAACAGATCGCCATCCCCACGCCGAAACCGAAAGCCATCGTTGATCCGACCGGTTGCGGCGACGCGTATCGCGCGGGCTTGTTACACGGCATCCAGCAAGGTTGGGATTGGGAAACCACTGGTCGCTTGGCTTCGCTGATGGGCTCGCTGAAAATTTCCAGCCGGGGCGGACAGAACCACAAATACACCCGCGCGGAATTGGCCGGTTTGTATCAGCAGCATTTCGGTTCGCGCATCACGTTATAAACAACCCTCGTATTTTTTGTAGGAGCGAGCTTGCTCGCGAAAGCGCATTCGCTAGCAAGCTCGCCCCTACAAAACATCACAACCGCGTTTTTTGATTATTTAGTTTGCTATTAACCGCGTTATCCCCCATAGTGCGCGCCAGCGATTTTCAAGTCTGTCGTTGCTGTTCGGTTCAGTGCCCGCTTTACTCGGTATTTCTCCTTTCATCATTTTGCCGTCTTGACCATCGCCTAAGTTCGGGGCAAGTCCCCTTTGTTTGTTTTTCAGGAGATTCAAAATGGCAACAGGTACAGTAAAGTGGTTCAATGATTCCAAGGGCTTCGGCTTCATCACCCCGTCCAACGGCGGCGATGATCTTTTCGCCCACTTTTCCGCGATCCAAAGTTCGGGTTTCAAGACCCTGACTGAAGGTCAACAAGTCAGCTTCGACATCGTTGCCGGTCCTAAAGGCCAGCAAGCGTCGAACATTCGCGGCGCTGACTAATTGGTCTGACTGGCATGGGCAACTGTGCCGTCAGTCCAACCGGAAAAAGCCCGGCTTGTGCCGGGCTTTTTTCTTTCCCACTTTCCTTTGAGGGCTCAATCATGGCCAAAGAAGAAATCATTGAAATGAACGGCGTGGTGGATGAAGTTCTGCCCGACTCGCGTTATCGCGTGACGCTGGAGAACGGCCACAAACTGCTCGCTTATAGCGCGGGCAAAATGAAGAAAAACCATATCCGCATCATCGCGGGCGACAAGGTTTCGCTGGAGCTGTCACCTTATGATCTGTCCAAGGGACGTATTACGTTCCGCCACATCGAAGGTCGCGGTGCTTTTACGCCAGCACCAAAACGAAGGTTTTGAGTTAAATTACCTCCGGCAAAGCCGGAGGCTTATTAGGTGACCCCCTCAAAGGGGCTGTAAAACCTTGAGCCGCCCAAGGCGGCTGAATTTTCTCCTTCCCCTTCAAGGGGAAGGTTGGGATGGGGATGGGGTTGAACTT
>JAGVNQ010000195.1 GCA_020053195.1 Sideroxydans sp. | reverse complement strand
GAGAACAACATGAAAGTTTGGCAATGTGTGGTGTGCGGTTTCATTTATGATGAACAGACAGGTATGCCGGAAGAAGGCATCAAACCCGGCACACCTTGGGCGGACATCCCGGAAAATTGGGCATGCCCGGATTGCGGCGTAGCGAAGGCGGACTTCGAGATGATCGAGGTTTAAGAAAAAGCAATTTAGCCACGGATTTACACGGAAATTCACGGATAAAAACAGGTTGTGAATCAGTTGTTTTGTGTCATGGAATGAGCCGGGTTTTGATTTTCATCCGTGTTTATCTGTGTTTATCCGTGGCTGAGTTTTTTTTAGGGAGAACATCATGAGCAAAGTTAAAGCAAGCACCTCCAGCATCAACATCGGCCTGTCGGAAAAAGACCGGCGTGCCATCGCCGACGGTTTGTCGCGCATGTTGGCGGACACCTACACGCTGTATTTGAAGACGCACAATTTCCACTGGAACGTCACCGGCCCCATGTTCCAAACCTTGCACCTGATGTTCATGACGCAATACAACGAAGCGTGGATGGCCGTGGACTTGGTGGCCGAACGCATCCGCGCGCTGGGCTATCCCGCGCCGGGTTCATACAAAGAATTCGCCGCGCTCACCAGCATCAAAGACAGCGAAGGCGCAACCAAAGCCAAGGACATGATCCGGCAACTGGTGGACGGGCAAGAAACCGTCGTGCGCACCGCGCGCGAAGTGTTGCCCATCGCCGAAAAAGCGGGCGACCAACCGACGGTGGATTTGCTCTCGGCGCGTATGGAAGTTCACGAGAAAAATGCGTGGATGTTGCGGAGTTTGCTGGAAGAGTAATTGCGCTCGTTCCCTTCTCCCGCAAGCGGGAGAAGGGCTGAGGATGAGGGTTTGTGAGCACTTCACAAATTTGTTTCAACTCTACGCCCCTCACCCCAACCCCTCTCCCGCTTGCGGGCGAGGGGCTTCACAAACCTACGCTTTTAGGAGCACCCCATGAACCCCATCATCGTGCTGGGCAGCGGTCTGGCTGGCTACACTGTTGTGCGCGAATTGCGCAAACTGAACCGCGACATCCCCATTACTTTGGTGACACGCGACGGCGGCGACTATTACTCCAAACCCACACTGTCCAACGCCTTCGCGCAACACAAAGATGCGGCGGGTCTGGTGCTGACGCGCGCGGCGGACATGGCGCAGCAACAGAACTTCACCCTGCTCGCCCACACCGAAGTGCGCGCCATCAATCGTGAGAACAAACAGCTGGACACATCGGCGGGCACTCTTTCATACGACAAACTGGTGCTGGCATTGGGCGCTGATCCCATCCGCATCCCGCTGCAAGGCGATGCCGCCGATGAAGTGTTGTCGGTGAACGACCTGGACGATTATGCGAAGCTGCGCGAGAAATTAAACGCGGCAAAATCCATCGCCATCATGGGCGGCGGACTCATCGGCTGCGAATTCGCCAACGACCTCGCCCACGCCGGATTCGCTGTCAGCGTGATCGACCCCGGCGCGTATCCGCTCGCCAGCCTGATGCCCGAGCCAGCGGGCAAACAATTGCTGGGGCCGCTGGCAAAACTCGGCGTGAGTTGGCACTTCGGCACGTCCATTTCGCGCATGGACAAAACGGCCAATGGCTACACACTCACCCTCGCCGACGGCAGCTCATTACAAGCCGACCTCGTGCTCTCCGCCGTCGGCCTGCGCCCGCGTATCGCGCTGGCACAACAGGCCGGATTGTCGGTGAATCGCGGCATCACGGTCAACGCGCAACTTTGCAGCAGCGACGCACATATTTACGCGTTAGGCGACTGCGCCGAGATCGAAGGCAAAGTTCAACCCTTCGTGCTGCCCATCATGCACGCAGGGCGCGCGCTGGCGCGCATCCTGAACGGCGAAGACACGAGCGTGATTTTCCCCGTCATGCCCGTCGTCGTAAAAACCCCCGCCCACCCCGTCGCAGTCTCCCCCGTAGCGCGCGATGAGATCGGAGCGTGGCAAGAGTTGGCAATGGGCAACGGCGCAAAAATGGTCTTTGCCGATGCGGCAAACAAACTGCGCGGATTCGTGCTGACTGGAGAGTTTGTGGGAGAGCGGAACGAGATGGCGAAGCGGCTTGCGGGGTAGGCAGGGCGAGCCGACCTTTCTGCATCAAGCGCATGATGCGGATCGCCTATTGGTGGGCATTTCCGTAGGGTGCGCTTGCGCACCGCTTGCAATGAGATGGTGCGCAAGCGCACCCTACATTTTGTGTTATGCGTTTAGCGCAGCGGCAAACTCAATCTCGCCTCCACCCCGCCCTCCGCCCTGTTTCTCAGCACCACTTCCCCGCCATGCAACGCCGCCACTTCTTTAACAAAGGGCAACCCAAGCCCGCTGCTTTTGCGTTGTGTGCCGGGGCGGGCGAGGGAGTAGAAGCGTTCGAAAATACGCGGCAGGGCGTAGTCGGGGATGCCGCAGCCTTGGTCGCGCAGGATGAGGGTGTGTTGGTTTGCTGCGCTTTCCAGCGACAGGGTGATGCGGCTGTGGTCGGGCGAAAAATCTATCGCGTTGTCCAATAAATTGGCGAGGGCTTGGCGCAGTAGAAATACTTCGCCGATGGTTTGCGCATCAGCCGGAATTTGGTTGTCGCAAACGATGGCGCGTTGCTGCAACAGGGTGGCGTGATCGGCGACGACGGTTTCAGCCAAGGTGCGCAAGCCAACAGGCACGGCCTCTTCCAGTGTGTTGCGATGTTCTATTTTTGCCAGCGCCAACACTTTGTCCAGCATGTCTTTCAGGCGGCGGCTTTGTTCGCGGATGTTGGTGATAAACTTCGCGCGCTCTTGCTCGGGCATGTTTTCATCCAGCAATTCCGCCGCACCGATGAGTGCGGTGAGCGGGCTTTTCATTTCGTGCGCGAGGGTGTGGACGTAGTTTTCCACGTACTCGCGCCCGTCCAGTTTTTCGCGCATCTCGGCCAGCGCCCGCCCCAGTTCGGCCAGTTCGCCGCTGCCCAGTGGCGGCAATTGCGTCTTCTTGCCCGCGCTCACTTC
>JAGVNQ010000007.1 GCA_020053195.1 Sideroxydans sp. | reverse complement strand
CGTGCCGGTCTTGTCGAAAACGAAATGCGTCACTTTGGAAAGCGTCTCCAGCACCAGTCCGTTTTTGACCAAAATGCCATGTTTTGCCCCCAGCCCGGAAGCCACCGCGATCGACATCGGCGTGGCCATGCCCAGCGCGCAGGGACAAGTGATGATGAGCACTGAAGTCGCCGCCATCAGGGCGATCTCGAAATCATGGCTGTTCCAGATAAAGAAGGTGACCGTCGCGCAGATCAGCGTGACCAGCACAAACCAAGGCACGATGGTGTCGGCCAGTCGCTGGATGGGCGCTTTGGAAGATTGCGCTTCTTCAACCAGCCGGATGATTTTGGACAAGGTTGTGTCCTGCAACTGCGCCTTCACTTCCACCAGCAAAGCGCCATTGCTGTTCACAGTGCCGGAGAACACATGCGCGCCCGCCGCTTTGCTCACCGGGGCGGATTCGCCACTGAGCATGGCCTCGTCCACCGTGCTGTGACCTTCCAGCACAATGCCATCTACCGGAACTTTGTATCCGGGTTTGATGAGCACGTGGTCGCCCAGCTTTACGCCGCGTATCGGGGTCATTTGTTCCTGCCCGTCGCGCATGACAATGGCGACGCGCGGTTGCAGCTCCATCAGGCGCTTGGTGGCGGAGACGGCCTGATGGCGGAACATGCCCTCCAGATAACGGCCAATGAGGATTACAAAAATGAGATTGGTGACGGTATCAAAAAAGACTTCGCCAACCATACTATGCGTCACGGTCACGTACAACGAATAGGTGTAGGTGACCGTCAGTCCGATGGCGATTGGCATGTCCATGGTGAGATGGCCGCCGCGCAAGCCGCCGAACGCACCGCGATAGAACGGATAACCGGAATACAGCAAGGTCGGTGTCGCCAGCGCCAAGCCCATCCAATGAAAAAACTGGCGGAACTCATCCTGACCCGCCCCGCTGTAGAGCGCGATGGATATCCACAGCATGTTCATCATGGTAAAACCGGCGAAGAACAGGCGATACAGCATGGCACGGTTGGATTTTTTTATTGCACCTTCGGCACTTTCCGGGTCGTAGGGCACGGCGGCATAACCGATTTTGGCCAATGCCCGGATCAGGTCAGACAATTTGCTGCGCGAATTATCCCAGCGCAGGTGCAGACGTTTCGCCGCCAGATTGACGTTGGCAGACTGCACGCCGGGGGCGCGCCCCAATCCGCGCTCGATGAGCCAAACGCAGGCGGGACAATGGATGCCTTCAACCAGCAGATGAATGTCGCGGATGTCGCCGGAGCAGGTGGTAAATTCCTGCTGCACTTCGTCGAAGTCGTAGATTTCGATGTCTTTGGGAAGCTCGGGTGGCGGGGCGAGCAACACGCCTTCCGGCGTGCGCTGGTAATAACCTTGCAATCCGGCTTCGTAGATGGCGGCGCACACCGATTGGCATCCGAAGCAGCAGAAATCCCGCTGCTCGCCTTCCAACTGCGCGTGAAAATCGGTGTCGGCGGGAATTTGCAGGCCGCAGTGAAAGCAACCGCCTGCGGCAGAATGACTATGTTGCGTCATGCAAATCAGCCTTCAGCTACGAAGACGCGGCGACCATAAATTTGCCGGTATTGACACCGAACTTGTCTTCTCCGCGCTGAACGCGGATATGCAATTCCCAATAGCCTTTGAGCGGAAAATTGATGTAGCCCTGATAGCGACCGGGCGCAACTTCCTTGAACGCCGTCGTAAAGTCTTTGCTCGCATTGGATGCGCGATAGGCTTCCACGTCCAACATACCCGATACCGGCGCGCCATCACGGTCTTTGATGACAATCTCGTAGGCGGTCGGTGTCCCCATCACAATGGAGTCGGGCTTCTTGATCTCCGTCTGCCAGGATAACGCTTGTTGAGCCCTGAGTTCGCTCAACACCTCCTCGTTGGATTTTCGATCTTTTGTTTTGTAATCGCGCTCGACCAGTGCCGAACGCGTCTCTTTGGAGGCAAACCAAATGAAGGTGGCATTCACTGAAACCACCACCAAAATCAGGGTCGTCATGCCCCATACCCACGGATTGCGCAGCCCGGATTTATTATTCTGTGAAATCATGTCATCGCTCCTGTTAGCGTTTTGGACCATTAAACATGCTGTTGTATTCGGCTGAAATGGCCGGATCTTCCACCGCCTCGACCCTGAACTCTATCGGGGTCACCTCCTGCTTGACGTTCGCACCGGGTGCCTTGACGAAAATCGTGAAGGAAGTACCGCGCCCGTGGTGAGTCAACGGAAAGTTCTCCGCACCAAGGATTTCCTGCCCTTCAATTCCGCCTTCAACAGACACCTTCACCCGCAAGTCTTTGTCGGTTTTGTTGACTACCTTGAAATCGTATTTGTTCTGGATCGAACCGTCGCTCATGCTGACAAACAGAGGTTGGCGCTCAGGAATAACGCTCAATGTCATCGAGCCCAAGTGCGTCAAACCGTAAACAATGCCCAGCATCGCGATCACGATAATGCTGACATAAACCAGCGTGCGCGGATGTTGGTAAATCTTCTTGGCCGGTTTGCCCGCCATTTCGTCCAACGAAGCGTAGCGGATCAAGCCACGCGGTTTGCCAACCTTATCCATGATGGCATCGCATGCGTCCAAACACAGCCCGCAAGTGATACAGCCGAGCTGCTG
>JAGVNQ010000031.1 GCA_020053195.1 Sideroxydans sp. | reverse complement strand
GGGGATCGGCCCCGGCAGGCAGCGCCAAAGCCAATACGCCACACACCAGTCCCAATCGCGGCAGGTGAAGGAAATTTTTTGTCGGGCAAAAAAATAAAGCCCGATTAAAGAAGAAGAAAGCCCAACGCAATTTGTGACTGCCCTTTCAAGCAATATTGCTAACGACCACGTGCCAGCGCGCTACCGATAACCATCCCGGAACACTTGTCGGACACCAACCACTCTCCTCTTTAGTAAGCCATGTTCACCGTCATGTAAACGCGGCGGACAAATTGATTTTCCCGCATGTAATCTATATATGAACCGTTTTGCGGCTCCTGCAAGACCAAAGCCACTTCACTCTGTTTTGCAAACGTTTTGGCCAGCCGCAAATCCACGCGTCTGCTCAACAACTGGCGATCCAGCGGCGAGCGATCTATCGCCAGCTGTGTTCCGTTCTGGTAGTAGCCGATACTCAACAACCAGCCGTCGATTTCCGGCAAAACATACAGTCCGCTCACGCTATTGGTGGGCATGGTTTCCTGATAGTTGGTGGTTTTGCTGGTGATGGTTTGGTGCGAATAATTCAGCAGCAACTGCCCTAGTTCGCCGCGTACTTTCAGCGTGGTTTCCAAACCGCTGTGGGTCGCGTCGATCAGGTTGTCGATCACGGGACTGGGGCTGCCCGCCTTCACATAAACAATATCGCTGACTTGGTCGTGGAACGCGCGCACATCCAGCGTGCCGCCCCACTCCGGCATGGTGCCGATATATGCCAGTTCGCGCGACAGCACGGATTCCGGCTTGATGCCGTTTGCCGACTGCAATCCGACGTAGGTGAGCCCGCCCAACGAAAAATGGTAATAGCCGTGCTCCTCGAACATCGAGGGATCGCGATAAGCGCGCGAGACACCGGCGCGCAAGGTGTGGCGTTCGCTCAGATGATAATTGAACGCCAAACGCGGCGAGGTATAGGACTCGGCTGAACCGTGGTGTTCCACCATCGCCCCGACATTCAACACGCACTGCCCGCAGACGCGCCATTCATCATGAGCAAACAGCGTGCCTTGCGACAGGCGTTGCTCCGCCACCAGAAATTTGCTGGGCGCATCCACCCGATCAACCCGTGCCGAAGCGCCCCACACCAGACGGTTGTCCGACGAAGTGTGCATGATGTGCTGGAACTCGATTTGGTCGCGCCACGAAGTCACGTTGTCGATTACCACATACCCCGGATACGGCGCTCCCGTAATGGTGCTGTTCACCGAATCGTAAAAAATATGGTAGTAGCGCGTGCTGAACTCGTCGCCCTCGCCCAATGCCCGTTTCCAGTCGATCTGAAAAAAAGACGAAGTCACGAATTTGTCGTGCGGCGTGTTGAGTGCTGATTTCGAATAACCGCTGCCGCGCACGCCGTTGCTATAGCCGATTTGCGTATCGACACTGTCGATGGCGTTCGGATGGTAATTGCCGCGCAGGTTAAACAGGCGCGTGGTGTAACTGTCGTTCTGGATGTCGGTGTCGTTCACATCGTAACCATCATCCTGACGACCGCCCGCACTCAGGCGAAAATCCATCGCCTCGTTCAGCGCGCTCGACAAATGTGCCGAGGCTTCACGCGCGCCTTTTTCGCCGGCCAATATCCGCACTTTCATTTTCTGCGGCGTTGCCGCGTCAACCGTGGTGATGCTGATCACCCCTTGCGTGGAGTTGCCGCCGTAAGAAGCCGCCGCCGGACCGCGTATCACTTCGATGCGTTCGATGTCTTCCAGTTGCAGGGGAATGTCTTCCCAATCCACGCCGCCTTCAGGCGACAGATACACGCTGCGCCCGTCCACCAGCACCTGCATGCGGCGCGCGCGTTGGTCGGTGGTGCCGTGATAGGAAACAATAGCCTGGTTGCCGTTGTAGTAGCTGACGTACATACCCGGCACCAGTTTGAACAAATCGGGAATATTGCGCAGCCCCGAGGCTTTGATGGTGTCGCGGTCGATCACCGTCATCGCATTGGGCGCTTCGGAAATCGGCTGAAGCAAGCGGGACGCACTGAGTACAACAGGCAGATCTTGCAGATAGGCATCTTCGGTAAGCAGATCATCCGCCGCCTGCGCGCTACCTGTCATACCGACCAGCAGCACGATTACTCTACTCACGATGACGAACAAACCGTTACGCATATTAATCGCAAAGACCGCTTTGATTATTCAGTCCGCAAATGGTATCACAATGCGGCGCTGACTTTGACTTCCATGCCCAGCGCGCGAATGCGCGCGGCGAACGCTTCCATCTGCACCTGCGTCAACGCACCCAAACGCGGCGCTTCCGCCTGTTGCGAAGGCCGCGCCAAACCGTACAACAACACGCCGCGCGGCTTGATATTGTCGCGCAACAGCGCGCCCAGGAAATCCAGATAATTCTCTTCGTCCCGCTGGCTTGGCGCAACGCCGTCCAGCGCGAACCAGCAAGTTTGCAGCCAGGTGTTGGGGCAGCAAGCAATCGCCGTGGCGAGGTTATGCCGCACCTTGTCCATCGTCATCTTCGTGTCGTTGACGCGCAACATTCCCGCTTCGCTGGCCCGGTCCAATTTGAACCAGACTTCGCCGTTGAGCTGCGCCATGCGGCGCAGTCCCTGCTGCACATTGTCGCGCTGCATCAAACTGCCGTTGGTGATGAGTACCAGTTTTAATTCGGCAGGTTTGAGTTCGGCGATGAGTTCGACAACTTGCAGAAATTCCTGTGCACTGGTCGGCTCGCCGTTGCCGGAAAGCGCGATGTCGTTGATGCGCCGCGCCTCGGGCGGCACACGCTGCAAAAAATCGCCCTGCAACAGTTCGTGCAAAAAACCGCGCAACTCTTTTTCCAGCAACAGCATATCCACCGGCGGCGCAGTACCGCGCGCAAGGTCGGGCACCTGGCAATAAACGCAGCGCCAGTTGCAAGCATTGTTGGTGTTGAGATTAATGCCGACCGAAACCCCGCCCGCACGGCGCGACACCACCGGATAAACATAAGTCAACCCGGCGCTGTCGCGACTGTGGTCGGTCACGTTGAGATTGTTCAACTTGGAAAAAACTTTAGCCACGGATTAACACCGATCAACACTGATTAACCCAGATTTTTTGGGTATCGCAAAACAAGGTGTTGTAGGTCGGGTTTTAACCCGACATGTCGGGCTGAAGCCCGACCTACAACAATTTCATTCAAGATTTGGAAAGCGGCAGAAACTTCGCCGGATCCACCGGTTTGCCGAGCTTGCGGATCTCGAAATGGAGTTTGACCTGATCGGCATCGCTGTTGCCCATCTCGGCGATTTTCTGGCCTTTGCTCACGCTCTGGCCTTCTTTCACCAAAATCCGGTCGTTGTGCGCGTAAGCGCTGAGGTAGGTTTTGTTGTGTTTGACGATGATGAGTTTGCCGTAGCCGCGCAGGCCGCTGCCGCTATAGACCACTTTACCGGAGGCGCTGGCCACCACGGGCTGTCCTTTCGTACCGGTGATGTCCACGCCTTTGCGGTTGTCGCTTTCGGAGAATCCGGCAATCAGTTTGCCCGCCGTCGGCATGCCCCACGCGGCCACTTCTTCATCACTGGCCGCTTTGTCGCCGCCGGTTTGCGGCTTGGCAGCGGCAGAGGCCGTGGGTGCTTTGTCGTTTTGCAAGTTTTCGGCACGCACCAGCGCACTTTCGGCATAAGCCAGCTTGCCCACCTTGGGCTGTTGCTTGATGCCGCCGGGTTGCGGCGCGGGTTGCGCCACGGGCGCTTGGGTTTCCGCTGCCACCGCAACAGTTTCAGTTACCGGCACATTCAGGCGCAATTGCTGGCCGATTTTGATCGCGGCAGGGTCGGCCAGATTGTTCAGTTCGGCCACTTCGCGGAAATCGACCCCGTTCAGGAAGGCGATGCTGTACAGCGTGTCGCCTTTCTGTACCACGTGAATTTTTGCAGTCGTCTCCACCGCTTTGGGTGTGACAGGAAGCGGCGCGACAACTGGCGCTGCTTGGGGAGATACCGGAACCGCCACCGGAGAAACTGCCGGGGTCGGAGCAGCGGCGGCACGTTCACCGCGTTGGATGTCGAACTCTTCGACGGGGGCACGGCGACCGCCGGGAGTGGGTGGCGGCGCGGCGCAGGCGCTCAGCAAAGCGGCGATCAGCATCAGTGTCGAGGTTGCCTGCGTTTTATTGGCTGCCATCATTGTTTTCCCATCAGCAATGGTACGAATCTCACCGCTTCCAGACGTGTTTCGCGGAAACCGTTCTCGTCGCGCTCGATCAGGTACAGGAATTGTTCCTGCGTGCCCATCGGCAGCACCATTCTACCACCGACGGCGAGCTGTTCCCGCAGCACGGCGGACAGCGCGGGCGCGGCGCAAGTCATGATGATGCCGTCGTAGGGCGCGGCATCGGGCATACCCGCCGTGCCGTCGGCGTAGCGCAAATTGACGTTGAAAATTTTCAGTTCGCGCAGGGTTTTTCTGGCGCGTTCGTACAGCGGCTGAATGCGTTCGACGCTATAAACTTCCTTCGCCACTTTGGACAACACCGCCGCCTGATAGCCGCAGCCGGTGCCGATTTCCAGCACGCGACCAAGCTGCTTGCCGTTGCGCAACACTTCGGTCATGCGCGCCACGATGTAAGGCTGCGAGATGGTTTGCCCGTGGCCGATGGGCAGCGACACGTCGTCGTAAGCGCGCGTCGCCAGCGCTTCGTCGATAAAAATATGGCGCGGCACTTCGTTCATCGCCGCCAGCACGGTTTCGTCGGCGATGCCCTCGGCGCGCAAACGCTCGATCAAGCGCGCGCGGGTGCGCGGCGAAGTCATGCCGATACCGGCGTGACGCAAATTCATCTTAAAAACCTTTCAGCCACGGATGAACACGGATTAACACAGATAAAACCAAGCATTACACAAGAGTTGAGTCCCGCCTGCACGTTGCGTGCAAAATTACGGGATAGGCAATTGTTTATCCGTGTTTCATCTGTGCTCATCCGTGGCTCAATTACGTTTTTCAGATTCATTTGGCATCCCCCATCCATGCGCGCACCGCATCCAGTTGCGAGTATTGCGTGAGGTCGATTTGCAGCGGCGTGATGGACACACGACGCTGCGAGGTGGCGAAGAAATCCGTGCCCTCGCCCGCATCCTGCGCCTTGCCCGCCGGCCCCACCCAATACACCGGCTGTCCGTGCGGATTGCTGCTCTTGATGACCGGCTCTGCCTTGTGGCGCTTGCCCAAGCGCGTGACTTCCATGCCTTGCAATTCATCGTAAGGCACATCCGGCACATTCACGTTCAGCAGCCAGGGATGGCTGTGGGTGTCGCGCATGAAACGCTGCACCAACTCCACCGCCACCTTGCCCGCCGTGTCGTAATGCCGCTCTTCATGCCCCACCATAGAAATGGCGATGGCCGGAATGCCCAGCAAAAAACCTTCGGTCGCCGCCGCCACCGTACCGGAATAAATTGTGTCGTCGCCCATGTTGGCGCTGGAGTTGATACCCGACACCACGATGTCAGGCTGCGTATCCAGCATGCCGGTCACCGCCAGATGCACGCAATCGGTCGGCGTGCCATCAACAAAATAAAACCCGCTGGGCGATTGGCGCAGATTGAGCGGGCGGTTCAGGGTGAGCGAATTGCTTGCGCCACTGCGGTCACGCTCGGGCGCGACCACCGTCACTTCGGCGATGGATGAAAGATGCTTGGCCAAACAGGCCAGCCCCGGCGCGAAATAGCCGTCGTCGTTACTAATGAGGATGCGCATGGAAAAAGGCTGAGTAGAAGAAAGGAAGCAAAGTCGGTGTCTTGGTTGTTGGCAAACTGACACGCACAATCGGCGCGCATCGCGGTAACGAATGGTAGCCGCCTTTTGGGTTTGCTTCCAGCTTTACGCACAATGGTGTATCCGGCTTTTCGGATACCCCACCTCATGAAGATGCGCGCCAATAGGCGTTCTTCATGCGGTACACGGCGTAGAACGCCTATTGGCGCGCATCTTCGGGCGATGGCGTATATAAATGCTTGAACGGAGAGCAGGCTCATGCGGTCAGCAGATTGACCACCAAGCGAATTATCAATTCTTTATTGGCCGGATCACTTTCAGCAATCAGCAACGCCAGCGCCGTCAGCGCATTGTCGTTAATCGTCATGCTCATATTTTCCTGCTGGAGGTAGAGCAAAAACATGAACGAACCGATACGTTTGTTGCCGTCCGAAAACGGATGATCCTTGATGACGAAATACAGCAAATGCGCCGCCTTCTCTTCGCGGCTGCGGTACAACGATTCGCCAAACATGGTTTGCTCGATATTGCCGAGAATGCCCTCAAACGCCTCGCCGCGCGCCTGCCCGAACAACGGCGTGGCTTCGCCACGCGCCATCAATTCAGCTTTGATTTGCGCAATTGCCAACATCGCTTTGTCGTAATCCAGCGCACTTTGTGAAGGTTTACAGCTTGACGGCAACACCAAACCGCTCTCGTCGTATTGCAGCAACAAACGCCAAGTCTTCGCGTAACCCGCAATCAGCGCCAGCACCGCACTGCCCGTATCGCTAACCAACGCCTGATTGTTCAACGTGCGCGCCAGCAATTCGACAGCCTGCTGCGCCTCGCTAATACCGCGCTCGGCGAGACGGGAAGCGTTCAGCGTGTAGCCCTGCACCAGATGTTCGCGCAGGGTGCGGGTTGCCCATTGGCGGAACTGCACGCCACGCTTGGAATTGACCCGATAACCGACAGAAATGATTGCATCCAGATTGTAGTGCTTCACCCGTCTGGAAACTGATCGCTCGCCCTCTTTCTGAACTACCGAGAAATCCTCGGTAGTTGCAACCTCGTCTAATTCGTTATCCGCAAAAATATTTTTCAGGTGCAAGCTAACGTTGTCCGCGCTGGTATCCAGCAACTCCGCCATTTGCCGTTGCGTCAGCCACACCGTCTCCGCCTCCAGCCGCACATTCACTTGCGTCTGCCCGCTCTCGGTTTCGTAAATCAGAACTTCACTCATCGCGCATACCCTTAATCGAATGTGCAGATTTTGCACCTACTACCTGTCCAGCGGACTAACCACACCCCTGCCGCCCTTGTTCAACACATGGGTGTAAATCATCGTGGTGGAAACGTCGGAATGGCCGAGCAATTCCTGCACCGTGCGGATGTCGTAGCCGGATTGCAGCAGGTGCGTGGCGAAGGAATGGCGCATGACATGCGGTGTAACCGGCTTGTGAATCTCCGCGATTTTCGCCGCCTCGCGCACGGCGCGTTGCACGCTGGCATCGTACAGATGATGGCGGCGCTCGATACCGGAACGCGGGTCAACCGAACGCACGGCGGAAGGAAATACGAACTGCCAGCCCCAAGTGCGCGCCGCCTTCGGATATTTAACCGCCAGCGCATTGGGCAGATACACCTCGCCGAACCCGGCCTCAATATCACGCTCGTGCAGCGCCTTCACTTTTACCAGATGCGCTTGCAAAGGCAGAATCAAATTTTCGGGCAGCACCGTCACCCTATCCTTATTGCCCTTGCCTTCGCGCACGATAATTTCGCGCCGCTCAAATTCCACGTCCTTCACCCGCAGCCGCAATCCTTCCAGCAAGCGCATTCCCGTGCCATACAGCAGCGATACCACCAGCCCCATCGTGCCGGACATCGCATTCAGCAAAGCCCTCATTTCGGTTTGGGTTAACACGACTGGCAAGCGTTTGCCCATCTTTGCCGCGACCACCTCATCCAGCCATGGCAGCTCGATATACAACACCTCGCGGTACAAAAACAACAACGCGGACTTGGCCTGATTCTGGGTGGAAGAAGAAACATTACGTTCCATCGCCAGATAGCTGAGGAAACGCTGAACTTCATCAGCCCCCATATCCTTGGGATGACGTTTGTCGTGGAAAAGAATAAAGCGGCGCGCCCAGTCAAGGTAAGTTTCCTCGGTGCGAATGCTGTAGTGACGCACACGAATCTCTGCGCGCATCCGGTCGAGCAGCTTGGGCGAATCCCGAGAAACGATTTTAGCTTCCATCCGCAGAATTTTAGGTTGGCCTAAAATTTAAGTCCAGTGGAAAAATTATGCTAACCGCATGAATATAAAAAACTGTGCGGATGGTATTGACAGCGCGGGCGGAGATAGGCGACATTGCGGACTTATGAAAATGTTTTCTATTTCTAGTTAGAAGCCACATGATCTTCGCCTTTGCAACGGACGATAAAACACTGATGGTCTTCCCGAATGAATCGGAAGCAGTCGCGTACTGCGAAGGTGTGGACGTTGAAGAGGGGAATTGGATTTTCTTTGATGGTGAAGGAAAACCATTGGATGCTGTGTTCACAACTCCAAATAAACATGGCTCGTTCTCAGTGGTGTCTGGCGTTTACATTCTTCGCCCATCTGTTAAAGTTCCCGTGGAGTCACTACTCGATCAACTTGATGAGGTTGCTGCCGTGGAAGGGAAATCCCCGCTTAATTCGGTTGCCGAGATTAAAAAGCTTCTAACCCAACGCTCAAGCTCGCTCCCTCCGGTCGCTGGGACGCGCCTTCGGCGCGCCCCTTAGCTTTACGTTATGCCGCATGAAGACTGAAAATATACTCATATCGGCAATCGATAAGGTTTTGGAACTATTAACCAATTGCGAAACTCAAGATGAGTACATCGCAAAGTTTCAATCCTGCAAAGAACGATTGCTAATAAATTCCAATGATGAGGATGCGCTCAATGAACTTTTCATTCTTTCTGGGCCAAGAGGCTATTTGGGCGACTCGCCGCTACATGCTAAGCAGGGAGGGGTGTTGAGTAGGGAGGATATCGCGAACGCAAGAATCGAACTCGTTGAGCTGATTCACGGCGACTTAGAAAAAGATGCATAACTTTACGCTCAAGAGGGACGCCGCAGAAGCGCGGCGCCCCTTAGCTCCACGTTGGGCATCACGGAGATAACGATGTTTGGTTTTATTCGCAAGCCAACACAAACTATTGCTGACCCAATCTTCGGTCAACTGACGTTGAATCGTAGTTTTGGCTGGGAGGGCACGGTACCATCACCAGTCAGCGGAGAAACCATGTCTGTGTTCATCTACCGCAAGGATTCAAACCCAACTACTGAAGACCATACTATTTTTTCTCAATTCACTGAAAACTTTGCCTCGTTGGTGCCTACGGCAAAGCAGGAACTGCTAAATCTCTTGCTGCCGTATCTCGAGGAACCAGATTGGGAGGGGCCATTCGTTAAAACTGCTGATGAGCTTTGGCATAAGTTACAGTTGGAAAATGTATCAATCTTCCCAGGCAAGCCATTGCATATATCATTCGGCTTCCGTGATGATGATATCTGGCCTGATGCCATTTTCAATCTGTCTGTCGATGAGGCCAAAGTTAAAGGGGTATCTCTAGATGATTAAGCTGTCATCGATAACGCCCAACCCTACGCTCAAGTTCGCTCCCTCCGGTCGCTGGGACGCGCCTTCGGCGCGCCCCTTAGCTTCACGTTGGGCGCTAATAACAAATGACTAGAGCGGACGCTAATGCTGGAGTCGTTTACGGCGTGCTAGGCAATTACGCGCCGGATTCAAACGATCCCGAAGATGAATGCTACGGGTTGTACCTACAAATAGACCAACACTCAATCTTTGTGGATATACGCGAGGACAAATATCTGGAGCAACGAAAGCTCAAGGCGTTGCAGCTGGTTGAAAACTGCAAGACGTTACAAATAAGTTTAGAAAACTTCGTTCTTTCAAACCCAACGTTTAAGTCGCGCTCTGTCAGTTATATCGGCTTGCATTCAAAGAACCTCGATCAAGGAGAAGTTTTTTGGGATCCTACTGGCTACACATTGCTAAGAGGGGTGTCGTTTGTTTTGGAATAGTCCGCCCAACGATTAAGGTTAGATCGTGATCGCGAAGCGAGCCGCGATCTGAACCGTTTGTTGGACGAGCCCGGTGGGTCTCACAAACGCCATGCAAATATCTCCTCAATCCGGTCTCATAACGATAAGCTGAAATGCCCCGGATATTTTAAAAAGCCACTTTCCGCAAAACGAAAAATGCGAAAAATGGTGAAAAATGGGAAAAATGGGGTCAGACTCGATTTAATCTGATATTCTTCCCTCATCGCATCTCCAAGGAGTTGAATGATGGCTCGCCTTCCCCGCTTCTTCCTGCCCGGCCAACCTCTGCACGTTATTCAGCGCGGCAATAACCGCGACCCCATTTTCGCTGCGGATGCTGACTACCATTTCTATCTACGTTGCTTGCAGGAGGCGGCTGAAACGCATTCGCTCGCCGTCCACGCTTATGTGCTGATGACGAATCATGTGCATTTGCTGGTTACGCCGGAAACGGAATTGAGTCTGTCAAAGACGTTGCAATCAATCGGGCGGCGTTATGTGCAGTATTTCAATTACAGCTATCAGCGCACGGGGACGCTGTGGGAGGGGCGTTATAAAAGTACGCTGATTGATAGCGAGCGTTATTTGCTGACGTGCATGCGTTACATCGAGATGAATCCGGTGCGGGCGGATATGGTGGCGCATCCGAGTGAGTATCCTTGGTCGAGCTATCGCGCCAATGCGCAAGGGAGTGCGGATGTGTTGATTACTCCGCACGAGTTGTATCAGCAACTTGGTCGCACGGATGAGCTACGCCAGTCAGCCTATCGGCAGTTGTTCCGCGCGCAGGTTTCCAAGGCGGACGTGGATGCTATCCGCGATGCAACGAATAAGGGCTGGGCTTTGGGAGATAGTCATTTCAGCGCGAAGGTGGAAGCGTTGACGGAAAGGCGGGCAACACCCCTGCCACGTGGCAGGCCTAAACGGGATGTTGCGGAATAAATCGAGTCTGACCCTAATTTACTCTAATTTACTCTGAAGCTTTGCAGAAAATCGTGCACATCGTTGACGGCAAAGAGAAGCCATGACACCCTACCCGGGACTCGCCCAGAAGCGGGCGAGCCCCTTAATTCTACTTAAGAGTCCATGATCGACGAAGCCATTGCTCGAAGTGCTCAAGCAGCTCTAGCCAACCTTGCGATGGGTAGATGGCAAAATATTCACACAGAGATACAAGACGACGGTACTTTCGTATTGCTAAAAGCAGATGCACCTAGTATGTCTGAGCAGGAACTTACGACGGAACAAAGAGCGCAAGTGGCAGCCGCATTGGATAACATTGTGCCAACCCATTCCAATCAGGACTTCGGGAGTTGGATGGTAGTGTTCGAGAAGAACGGAGAAATCTTTGCTAGCATCTATCCTGGCCCAGGTGGACTCTAACCCTACGCTCAAGTTCGCTCCCTTTGGTCGCGGGCTTCAGCCCGACATGTCGGGTTAAATCCCGACCTGCAACACCTTGATTATGCGATCCCCAAAAGTCCAATGGACAATCCGGGATAAACAAAACCGAACCTTTTAAATCCAAATTGAAAAAACCCACTCTCCAACAGCGCCTGAGCGCAAAAAATCGTAGCAAGGCAATGCTGGTCGGCATCACTTGGTACACCGCAGAAACTTGGGCGCAGGTGAAGGCCGCTGCGACTGACCCGGAGCGTTTCGAGGAGTCGTTCACGGAATGGGAGGCGGTGGCGGTTAAGGCGCGCAGGGATTTTCAGCGTTCCGGTGTGACCGCCATCGAATTCCAGATTGTGCCGCAAGATTTTTTTGCGTGGTGCGCGCTGCATGGCAAGGAAAACAACGCGCAAGCAAGAGCGGAGTTTGTGTCGGGATCGTTGCAGGCAGTTTATGAAAGCGGCAAGGCTTGAAGATGGCCGCATTTACTGGCTCGCTTTAACCCAGATTGTCCATTAGATTTTTCGGCATTAACAAATCAAGGTGTTGTAGGTCGGGTTTCAACCCGACAAGTCGGGCTAAAGCCCGACCTACGGTCTAATAAACAATCCGGGGTTAATCTCACGACCACTTCACCACTGAAGGAGCCCGCCATGCGCCTCGTTTTTAAAACCCTGCTGTTCCTGCTCCAGGTCGTCATCTTCGTGGCGGTTGCGGGGGTGTCGTCAAAGGCGTTCTCTTATCTGACGGCGAAAAACTATCTGGCGGGTGAAACGCCGTGGGGGCCATTTCCGATGGTCGCGGTGCAAGTTGCCGATGCCGGTTCGCGCGCACCGGAATACCGGCTAGTGCGTTGGTCGGCGTTGGAAGAGATTAAAAAAGAAGGGGAGCAACTCGTTTTCAAGTTGCCGCAAAAAGAGGGGCGTTTTGAGCTGGCAAGGCAAGGTGAATTTGTGCCATATGTTTCTTTCAAGGTGCTGGAGTCCACGCCGAACAGCCAGCTTATCGAAGTTGACTATCGCAGCGACGACTACGACTTCGTCAGCCGCTATATCACCGATGGCAATTCGGTTCAGCCGAAATATTATTTCGTCTGGGGAGCCAGCACCGTCATGGTCGGTTTGATTCCGGGGTTAATCAGTGGCTGGTTTGTGGGCTGGTGGGTGCGCCGCAAATGGCCGCAGTATTCTGATGCGGTTAGTCCGGGTTGAGATTTTCCGTTACTCCGTCGTATTGGTTTGCAACACATGCAAAATCAGCATTTTAGAAACACCACCTCGTGAAGAAGCGCATGGATAGGGCCTCTACGCCATGTGAACGACGTGGATGCCCTATCTATGCGCTTCTTCAAAGGGTGGAGTAAATAAAATTCAATCGCGCAACAAGTTGCGCTCCTGCGGCGGCGATTTTTCGGATTGGCGCTTCGAGATAAATCAGACGGTTCTGTTCAACCTCGGATCGAACGCATCGCGCACCGCATCGGCGAAAAGATTCGCCGCCAACACCAGCACCAACATAAAACAAAACGCCGAGGCCAACGCCCACCACACCACGGGTTCGCGCCCCATTTCCAGGCGCGCGGCGTTAATCATAGTGCCGAAGGAAATCATGGAAGGATCAACCCCAACGCCGACGTAAGACAGCACGGCTTCGGCCAGCACCAGCGCGGAGAAATCCATCACCAGCGAGATCAGCACGATGTGCATCACGTTGGGCATGATGTGGCGCGCGAGGATGCGCAAGCTGGACACGCCGAACGATTGCGCGGCCTGAATGTATTCCATCTCGCGCAGCTTTAACGTTTCGCCGCGCAACAGGCGGCACAGACCGGTCCAACTGGTCATACCGAGGATCAGGCACAGGAACACCAGCCGCAAGTCAGCGCGCGCGGCGGTGGTGTCGAACCATTGCGGGTGCGTGTCGATGGTGACCTGCATCATCAGCACCGCCGCCGCGATCAGCAGCACGCTGGGGATGGAACTGAGCACGGTGTAGATGTACTGGATCACATCGTCCACCCAACCCCGGAAATAGCCCGCCGCCACGCCGAGGAACAAGGCCAGCGGCAATGTAACCAGCGTGGTCACTGTGCCGATGATAAGGCCGGTGCGTATGCTTTTCAGCGAGAGGTATAAAACATCCTGACCGACTTTGTCGGTGCCCAGGATGTGGTAGGCGGTGGCGAGGTTGGCGAGGATGCCGATTAGGGTGGCGAGAATGAGAAGAGTAACAAATATGGCTGACAACGACGAATCAAGCCCCCTCTCCCGCAGGCGGGAGAGGGTTGGGGTGAGGGCCTTTGAGCGTGTGCCGCTTTTTGAATTTTTTCGCTCCGATTGACTACCCTCACCCTCAATCCCTCTCCCGCCTGCGGGAGAGGGAAGCAAGACCAGCCACAAGGAACAGAGCAATATTCCAACCAACAACCCAGCCACCGCCCCGATCAAACCCCGCCTCACCACATCCCCATTCCGTTGCGATTCATCCGCCAAATGCGCTCCGCCATACTGCAACCTCGGATACGCGCGCACCACATTACCCTGCGCATCCGTCGTACTTTCCTTGGCATACAACGTCAGCGCAAACGGTGCGGAATAAGTTTTTTCGTTATGCGTGCGCAGCGGCTCAACCAGTTTGTCGAACACACTCAACACTTCCGGCGAATACACTTTTTCACCGCCATTGGTTTGAGGTAACGCGATACGAAAATGCAAACAATCCAGAAAGCCCACGATCAGGAACATCGACAACACCAGCAACGAAACCATCGCCACGTTGCTCCTCCCTACTCGTCGCCAAGGCAGTAGCAAATGATCGTGCTGCCGTATATACCAAGCACTGGCGATGCCAGCCACAATCAGAAGAAATACCAGCCTGTCGCTCCACAAGATATCGAGCATGAAGTTCATTGCAACCTCACCCTCGGATCAACCACCGTATAAGAAACATCCGTCAATATCAGCCCCACGATATAAAGCACCGACCCCAGAAACACCATCGCCCGCACCACGCTGAAATCCTGAGAATTGATGGCATCGATGGTGTAGCTGCCCAAACCGGGAATGCCGAAGAACGATTCGGTGAGCAGGCTGCCCATGAACAGCAGCGGGATGACCACCACCACGCCAGTCAAGATCGGAATCATGGCGTTCTTCAGCACATGCGTGAACAGCACGCGCAGTTCGGACAAGCCTTTTGCGCGTGCGGTGCGCACATAATCTTTGCCCATTTCTTCGAGGAAGATGGTGCGATACCAGCGACTGCTGGAACCGACTCCGCCGATCACGCCGATGACAATAGGCAGCACCACGAATTTGAAACTGTCCGCGCCGCCCGCGTAACCGGAAATGGGCACCAGATGCCACAACTTGCTCACCATGAATTGGCCGCCGATGATGTAGAACAAACCGGACACCGACATCAACAACACGCACAAAGCCACGCCCGCCATATCCAGCGCGGTAGCGCGGAACAGCGTCATCAGCAAGGCGAAGCTGACATACACCACGAGGCCGATGAGAAAAGTGGGCAAGGCGATGGCCAGGCTGGGCATCATGCGCACCACAATCTCGCGGCTGATGTTGCGCCCATCATCGGAATAACCGAAATCGAACACAAACATACTGGCGGATTTTTGCCAGAAGATGGTGTCGGTAATTTTCTCTGCGCCGCTGGCGGCACTGTTGAGCAGCATGGGTTTGTCATAGCCGCGCTGCTGCTTCCATTTTTCAATCGCTTCCGGTGTCACACGCTTGATGCCGAGCTGCATACGCGCCATGTCGTCGGGCGTGTTCACCACAAAGAACAGCGCAAAAGTGAGCAGGTTGACCCCGATCAAAATGGGGATGGCGTAGAGGATGCGGCGGATGAGGTAGGCGATCATGGGTGGTTGTATTGTAAGGGCAAACAACAGGCCACGGGCAAGCGCCGGGAGTAGAATAGGGCTTCAGCCATGACTCGAAGTGGCTCGTGTTATTCGTTCAAAGTCATTTGAAAAGGAGGCACAACATGAACACTCCCGCTAACGAAGAATGTTGCCCGCGCTTCAATCCCGTGCCGTGGGACGAGCAGGAAATTACTTGGCTGAACAAACGGTTTGTGCAAGACCGCGTGACCAGCCTGTTTCACATCCCGCTCAACTACGGCACGGTGATGGAGCGCAACGACAAAATCATACGCGCCGCCGACGCTTACCCCGAAATCATGCTGACACTGACCGACGAAAATTCCTTGTGGGGTGCGGATGTGTATATTGAGGTGAACAAAGACATCGCCAACGCCAGCATGACCAGCTTGTCCGGCACGTTTCTGACCAAAGTGTTTGAAGGGCCGTACCGCAACATCAGCGCGTGGATAGAAGAGATGCAGGCCTACGTTGCCGCCAAAGGAAAATACGCGAAGAAGCTGTATTTCTACTACACCACCTGCCCCAAATGCGCGAAGAAATATGGCGAGAACTATGTGGTCATTTTTGCCGAGGTAGATGAGTGAAAATTCATTTTTGACATTACCCGCTTGCCCGCAAGGCAGTAAATACGGGCATCTCCATCAATCGCATGACGCAGATCGCCTATTGGCGCGCTTCTTCGGGCATTTAAAAAGAAAAATTTGGGCAGGAGAATGGAAAGTTGAAGGATGAAATAACCCCACCCGCCAGCCATCTGCGCATACAAACGCGCAATGAAGAAATCGCCAACAGCACCAGCCACGCCATTGGGTTAGTGGCCGCCATTGTCGGCACGCCGCTGCTCATCATCCATGCGGTGAATCACGGCGAAACGGGCTATCTCGTCGGCAGTTCCATCTTCGCCGCCACCATGATTCTGCTCTACGCCGCCTCCACCCTCTACCACTCGTTGCGCCCGTCGCGCCTAAAAAAAATCTTTCAAGTGGTGGATCACACCGTGATCTATCTGCTCATCGCAGGCACTTACACGCCGTTCACCTTGGGCGTGTTGCACGGCGCGTGGGGCTGGACTTTGTTCGGCATCATTTGGGGATTGGCCGCCATCGGCATTATCTTGAAACTGATTCACCAAATGGGGCATCCGTATATCTCGACCGCGCTGTATCTGGTCATGGGCTGGCTGATTGTGATCGCCATCAAACCCTTGTCCGCGATCATGCCGACAGCGGGAGTGATCTGGTTAGTCGCAGGGGGCTTGAGCTACAGCGCCGGTGTGGTTTTTTATGCGACCGACGGACGCTTGCGCTACGGTCATTTCATCTGGCACTGGTTCGTACTGGGCGGCACGGTGTGCCACTATTTTGCGGTGTGGTATGCGGTGTGATTTTTTAGCATGAACGTAGGAGCCGGCTTGCTGGCGATTGCCCATTCGCGGCTAAAGCCGCTCCTACAAATTTGCATTCCCGCTTCAACTTCCTGTCTTCTCTTCCCGCTTCCTCAACACCCGCCACATCCACCAGCCAAACCCAACCAGCAACACCACCCCCAACCACATCGGCCACCACACCGGCTGATTCCACTCGCGCCGCAACTCGTCGCGCCGCGCGCTATCCACCCCCCAGTATTTGAGTTTGTTGTTGGCCATGATGTTGGGTTTGATGTTGTGCAGCCATTGGTGTTGCAGCACGTAATTCTTCGGGTGATAGCCCCACAGCCAGGGCGAGTCGCGGCGCAGGGTTTCCAACATCTGGTCGATGATGACTTGCCGCGCCGGGGTGTTGTCCATGTTTTTCATTTGCGCGAATAAGCGGTCGAATTCGGAGCTGCTGTAGTTGCTGGCGTTTTCGCCGCTGAATTTCACTTTGGATTGCGGGCCGTGCAGCAGGAATAAAAAATTCTCCGGGTCGGGGTAGTCGGCGTTCCAGCCGTAGTAATACATCTGCATATCGCCGCGCCGGATTTTGTCCTGGAAGCGGTTGTAGTCGGTGCTGCGCACGTCGAGTTGCACGCCGATCTTGTCGAACTGTTTACGCATCCAGTCCAGGCGCGATTTGTTGCCCACACCGGTGGCGGTGGTGTCGAGGTGGATCACCAGCGGCTGTTTGGTTTTTTCATCCACGCCGCCGGGGTAGCCCGCTTCGGCCAGCAGGCGTTTTGCTTCGGCGATGGGTTTTCTTTTGGATGCGCCATCCACCCAGTCATACACGTTGCGGTTGATGCCAGCTTCGCCGTCAAGGTAGCCGAAAATACCGGGCGGAATCGGCGATTGCGCGCTAATGCCGCGCCCGTTGGCGAAGATGGAAATGAACTCCTCAAAGTCAACGGCGATGGCGATGGCACGGCGCAGTTTGGCTGCTCTTTCCGAATTTCCGCCCACCACCGGATCAAGCCAGTTAAAACCGGTGTACATGGTAGTGGTGGCGACCGAAGTAGCGAGCGAGATGCCTTGCGTTTTCATTTCATCGCTGACATTCGCCTCGCCGCTCACGCTCATTTGCACGGCCTGGTCGAAGCTGTCCGAACTGATGCCGGAAGCGTCGTAATAACCTTGCAGGAATTTGTTCCAGTACGGGATGGTTTCTTTTTCCAGCGAGAACACGATCTGATCTATCAGCGGCAGCGGCTTGCCCGCATCGGCCAAAAATCCCGCAGTGGCATCGCCTGCCTCGCCTTCATGCGGAAAATTTTCGCTGTCGTAATACGGATTTTTGGTCAGCACCATGCGCTGGTTGGGGTCGTTCTGCGACAGGTAATACGGCCCGCTGCCGACAGGCCACCAGTCCAGCGACAAGTTGCGTTGCTTCATGCCGGGCTGCGCGTAAAAACGTTCCACTTCCTGCGGCATGGGCGAAAAAAACGGCATCGCCAGCCAGTAGGCGAACTGCGGATATTTGCCGTGGATGGTAATGCGGTAAGTGCTGTCGTCCACCACTTGAAGACCCGAAAGCGGATATTGGTTCAAGTCGAGAAAGCCGTCTGGATGCGCCTTGGCAGCCGATTGCAACGTGGCGGCATAGTCTTTCAGCCCGACGATGTATTCGCCCATCACGCCCGCGATGGGCGTGTGTAATTGCGGGTGAACCAAGCGTTTGATCTGGTAGGCATAATCCGCCGCTGTGACAGCGCGCGTGGCGGTTTTGGTGAAATCGCTCAGCGCGTGAATGCCCGCCAGATCGTTCTCGCGCAATTGCATGTTCTCCGTCACAAACGCCGGATGCGGCTGGTAGCGCATGCCCGGCTTGAGGTGGATTTCATACACGCTGAAAGCGATGCGCTCCGGCGCGGCATTGTCGGGCAAGGCATTGTGGTTTTTGTCCAAATACGTGACTTTGGGCATCACGTTGGCGGCCAGCGGCACCAGTTGGTACGGGCGTTTCAGATAATGGTATTGCAGCGGCGGCGCATAGATCAGCGCGAGAAACTCGTATTCGTTTTCACTGTAGGCCTGCGCCGGATCGAGATGTTTGGGGCGTTCGGTGAACGCGGTGTAGAGGATGGACTTGCCGTCATCCGCCGCCGGATAGGGGTTGTTCCACAGCCCGCCATCGCAGGCGGCGAGCAACAAACAAGATAGGGCAACAAGCAGTGATCTCATGGCGCAAGAGTTTAGCCGAAAGGCCGCGCTTCGCGGTAATATCCAATTTAAGTTCACAGAGAGCATTAACGATTCAACCCCCATCCTAACCTTCCCCCTGCAAGGGGGAAGGAACTTAATCCCCTCCCCCTTGCAGGGGGAGGGCTAGGGTGGGGGTAGAAGCTCCAGCAAACATCAGAAATTAAGTTCGAGGCAATACAAATGAATCAAGACTGGCAAAACTTCCTCACCGCACAAGGCGCTCACATTCAGGACGGCGCAGTGCAGCATTTCGGCGCTGCCGCCGCCGAGCGCATCGCCGCGCGCGACGGCACGGTGTTGTGCGATTTGTCGCAGTTCGGCGTGCTGAAAGTTTCCGGCGACGACGCGCAACATTTTCTGCACAACCTGTTCAGCAGCGACGTGAATGCGCTCAACCCGAAGTTGGCGCAATACAGCAGCTTCAACACCGCCAAAGGCCGTGCGCTGGCGACTTTCCTCATCTGGCGCAATGAATCGGAATTTTTCCTGTCTCTGCCACAAAGCCTGCTCGCCCCCATACAGAAAAAACTGACCATGTATGTGTTGCGCGCCAAAGTGAAAATCGAAAATGCCAGCGACGGTATGGTGAGCCTCGGCATTTCCGGCGCGGATACAGCAAAAATATTGCAGCCTCATTTTGAGACGCTGCCGCAAAATCCGCTCGATGCGGTACAGCATGACGACTCCAATCTGATCCGCCTCGATGCCCACCGCTTCCTGCTCAACACCACGCCGCAACGCGCCATCGAGTTGTGGCCGCAACTGGTCGCCGCAGCCAAACCCGCAGGCTCATCCTGCTGGGATTGGCTCAACATCCGCGCGGGCATCCCGTTCATCCTGCCGCAAACACAGGAAGCCTTCGTACCGCAAATGGCCAACCTCGATCTGATCGGCGCGGTGAACTTCAAGAAGGGCTGTTATCCGGGACAGGAGATTGTGGCGCGCATGCAATATCTGGGCAAAAACAAACGCCGCCTGTATCTCGCTCACGTGGATATTGAAACCGCGCCGCAAGCGGGCGATGAGTTGTTCAGCATGGAAACGGACGAACATGCTTGCGGCATGGTGGCTAACGTCGCCGCTGCGCCGAGCGGCGGATACGATGTGCTGGCTGTGGTGCAGATCGCCAGCCACGATGCTTTCCCGGTTCATCTGGCCGCGCTCGCCGGCGCGCGTTTGTCGTTCCAGCCCCTGCCCTACCCGCTGCCATGAACCTGCCCGCCCAACTATTCGCGCACGAGTGGTTGTGGCTGGCAAATTTTGTTTTCGGAATTTTTCTGTATCGCGCGCTGCGCTTCGCACCCTGGAAATCGGTGCTGGACAACGCCATCATGGTCAACGCACTGGTCGGGCTAATTGTCGGCGCGTTTGTATTCTGGCAGCTCAGCGCGGGCATCCGCCCCGGCTTCAACTTTCACATCTTGGGCTCAACGCTGTTTTTGCTGATGTTCGGCTGGCACGTCGCCACCGTTTCCATCACGCTGGTGATGCTCGCCACCTGGTGGTACACCGATGCGGGCTTGATTACATTGGGGATAAACGGCTTGCTGATGATCGCCCTGCCCGTGTTGTTCAGCGATTGGCTGCTGCGCTACAGCAAAAAAAAATTACCGAAGAATCTGTTCCTGTTCGTGCTCTTCAACGGATTTTTTTGCGGCGCGCTCACCATCGTGCTCAACACGCTGGCCACCTCGCTGGTGCTGCTGAGTTTGAGCCACTACACCTGGCCGCAAATACAACACCATTACCTGCTCTCCATTCCCGCCCTCATCCTGTCCGAAGCCTTTATCACCGGCACGATGATTACCGCGTTCGTGGTGTTCCAGCCGCAGGCGG
>JAGVNQ010000285.1 GCA_020053195.1 Sideroxydans sp. | reverse complement strand
TTTTTTGTGAGCAACGCAGTATTGCGACAAAACGAAGTTTCAGTGAAGACTAACCTTTAGGTTATGTCGTAACTAAAGTTTGGATTTTTAGAGGTGGCCGGAAGCCAATATGCATAAAAAATTCTTCATCAAAACTTACGGATGCCAGATGAACGAGTACGACTCGGACAAGATGGCGGACGTGATGAATGCCTGCGACGGCATGTCGCAAACCGACAAAATCGAAGAGGCGGACATTATTTTGTTCAACACCTGTTCCATCCGCGAGAAGGCGGAAGAAAAGGTGTTTTCCGATCTGGGGCGCGCGCGCGCGTTGAAGCAGCGCAACCCGAAATTGCTGATCGGCGTGGGCGGTTGCGTGGCCAGCCAGGAAGGCGACACCATCATCAAACGCGCGCCGTATGTGGATGTGGTGTTCGGCCCGCAAACTTTGCACCGCTTGCCGCAACTGATCGCGGCGCGGCGTGAAAGCGGCAGGCCGCAAGTAGATATTAGTTTTCCCGAGATCGAGAAATTCGACAACGTGCCCGCCACGCAGACTTCGCACGGCACGGCGTTTGTTTCCATCATGGAAGGGTGCAGCAAATATTGCACTTACTGCGTGGTGCCGTTTACACGCGGCGAAGAAATGTCGCGCCCGTTGGCCGACGTGATGCGCGAGGTGGATAGTTTGACGGCGCAGGGCGTAGTCGAAATCACTTTGCTGGGGCAGAACGTGAATGCCTACCAGGGCGCAACGGAAGATGGCGATACGGTGGATTTCGCGTTTCTGGTGCAGGCCGTGGCCGCTTTGCCCGCCGTGTTACGTTTGCGTTTCACCACCTCGCATCCGCGCGAAATGTCGCAACGTGTAATCGACCTATACGCGAACATACCCAAGCTGGCCGGGCATTTGCATCTGCCGGTGCAGTCCGGTTCGGATCGTGTTCTGGCCGCGATGAAGCGTGGCTACACAGCGCTGGAATACAAATCCGTGGTGCGCAAATTGCGCGCGGCGCGACCGGATATTTCCATCACCTCCGATTTCATCATCGGCTTTCCCGGCGAAACCGATGCGGATTTTGAAGCGACCATGAAGCTGATCGACGATGTCGGTTTCGATGCCAGCTTCAGTTTTATATTCAGCGCGCGCCCCGGCACCCCGGCGGCGGAGATGGCCGACGACACGCCCGACGCAATCAAGATGGAGCGCCTGCATCGGGTGCAGGCGCGTATCGCAGCGCTGGAGCGGCAAGTCAGCGACGCGATGGGCGGAACGGTGCAGCGCGTGCTGGTGGAAAATATTTCACGCAAGAGCGAACATGAACTGGCGGGGCGCACCGAAAATAACCGCGTGGTGAATTTCGCCGGCTCGCCCGGCATGTTGGGGCGGTTTGTGGACGTGCGTATATTGTCGGGAACGATGCATACTTTGCGCGGGGAACTGGTGGCCATAACATGAGTGATACAAACAAACTTTCGCTGTCAGTGCAATACGCCAGCCAAGCCAAAATCTTGCCAACGCGCCAGCAATTCCGCCGCTGGGTAAAAGCCGCGCTGGAACAGGACGTGCAGATGGCGTTGCGCATCGTGGATGAAGCAGAAGGGCGCGAACTGAACAAAAGTTATCGCGGCAAGGATTACGCCACCAATGTGCTGACCTTTGTTTATGACGACACAGATGTGTTGTATGGCGATGTGGTGATTTGCGCGCCGGTGGTGGCGCGCGAAGCCAAGGAACAGGGCAAGGAATTGCTGGCGCACTATGCGCATCTCACCATTCATGCCGCCTTGCACCTGCAAGGTTACGATCACGAAAAGAAGCGCGAAGCCGAGAAAATGGAGGCGCGCGAGACTGCGTTGCTGTTGAAATTAAGGTATCCTGCGCCTTATCTTGTTAGTGAAGTAAAGTAATGGACGGTTCAGAAAGTAGAAACAAACCCGGATTGTTGGAACGGCTCTCCACGCTGTTATTGCGCGAGCCGGAAGACCGCGAGCAGTTGATCGCCCTGTTGCACAGCGCTTACGAGCGCAACCTGCTGGATGCCGACGCGCTGTCCATGATGGAAGGGGTGATCCAGGTTTCCGAACAGCAAGTGCGCGAAATCATGATCCCGCGCGCGCAGATGGATGTCATCGACATCAGCCAGCCGCCGGAAAAATTCATCCCCTACGTTATCGAAACCGCGCACTCGCGCTTCCCCGTCACCGACGGCGACAAAGACAACATCATCGGTATTTTGCTGGCGAAAGATTTACTGCGTTATTACGCGGGCGAAGAATTTAACGTGCGCGACATGTTACGTCCCGCCGTGTTTGTGCCGGAATCGAAACGCCTCAACATTTTATTGCGTGATTTCCGCAGCAACCGCAACCACATCGCGCTGGTGGTGGACGAATACGGCGGCGTGTGCGGCATGGTCACCATCGAAGACGTGCTGGAACAAATCGTTGGCGACATTGCCGACGAATACGATTTCGACGAAGACGAAGACAACATCATCCGGCAGGACGACGCGCACTGGCGCGTCAAAGCCGACACCGAAATCGCCGACTTCAACGAAACACTGGGCACGGAATTCAGCGACGAGGACTACGACACCATAGGCGGGCTGGTGCTCAAAGCGGCGGGCCAACTGCCCAAACGCAACGAGCAAATCCAGATCGGCGAATGGTGCTTCACCGTGTTGCGCGCCGATAGCCGCAGATTACATTCCCTGCTGGCCGAGCGCACACTGCCGCTTCCGGGCGACAACAAAGAAGAATAAAACGCGCCACTCTTTGGTGGAATAATCCCCTGTTTGAACAATGGTCTGCTAGGAATGTCTCGTGCGGATATAATTCCAGAAAAATAACAAGTTGCATTATCAGAATGGTTAAAGGGGGCGTGCTGGCTGGGTTTTGCCGGAGCGCTGAAATACAAGCTGGAAGCAGGGGAGAAATAAAGTGAATAATGCAGGGAAAATGATTGCGCCGCTGTTCGTGGCGATGCTGTTGTTGGGCGGAAACTCGCTGGCCGAAGAGGCAGTGCCAAGCGCGGCCATTAACGAAGAATATGAATACGACTCGTGGACTTCGGCCAAAGATATCAATACGGTCGAGGCGTACGAAATCTATTTGCGCGAATATGCGAACGGTCGTCATGCCAAGTTCGCGCAGGCCGCAATCAACAAAATCAAAAAAGCCGAAAATCCTCAAGCGCCGGAAGTTAGCAATCCTGCCGTGCCTAAGGTTGCTGTCGATATCGCGCCAAAATTGCCTGAAACCGTTGCCGCTTCGGCAGTCGCGGCAACGCCGCTTGCGCTACTCTCAGCCCCGGCTCCTGCCGCAGTTGAACCCGCAGCCAAAGCAACTGAAGCTAAGCCCGAACCTGTTTCCATTCCGCCCGCTGCATCGGCGGTGTCGGGATCAAACGCGGTTGGCAGCGCGCCAAAGCCTTAGTCCTTTTTGCGCCGCATCTGGCTGAAGTCATCCGGCTCCCAGCCGCGCATCGCCAGTAACAACCCAATGCCGCGCCGTTTGCTCAGCGGCGCGGACAAACTCTCCCCATGCAACTCGGCAAATTTCTGCCGCAGTTTGCGCAACTCGTCCCGGATTTGCGCCAGCGCCTGATCGCTGAACATGCCGTGCAAAAACATCATCGTTTCATCCTCCCTCGCGAAGCCGGATTTCAAAAAATCGTTCAGCCCGCGCGATTGGAAATACTGTGTAATCGGGCCGTTCGGCAGCCAGTCGAAATCGCGCGCGACGACGATGCGGATGCGGTTTCCCGGCAGCAAGTCGATGAGGCGCAGCTTGTCCAGGCGCAGCAGATATTTGATGCACTCCGCCTTGCTCACTTTGTAATACTCGGTAATTTCATCCATAGCCCAATGGTTCAACGCGCACACCGCGATCATCAGCAGCTTGGGATCGGACACCACTTCTCGCTCCTGCTTCTCGGTCAGCGTGTGTAGCTGCGGCTGTGCTGCCTGCGCCTCCTTGGTCAACTCCGCCAGCGTAAAACCCAGCAGATTGCTGATCTGCACCAACCTGTCGATAGTGAGCCGCTTTGACGCGAACATGCGCTTGATGCTCGGCTCGGAAATCTTCAGCGCGAGGGCAAGGTCGCGGTAAGTCATGCCCTGGCTTTTCAATTGTTTCTTGATGGTGGCGATTAACTGAGCGGTTTCGGTCATGGCGTGGAAGTATCGGAATGTGATACCCGGCAGTGTATAAACCGCCACCGC
This sequence comes from Sideroxydans sp., assembly GCA_020053195.1. GTDB lineage: Bacteria > Pseudomonadota > Gammaproteobacteria > Burkholderiales > Gallionellaceae > Sideroxyarcus. Next base: position 144 of record JAGVNQ010000285.1, on the reverse strand, counting down.
GTCAGTCAAACGTTTTGTTTTCCGCTGCCCGCGACTATTCTTGCGCCACGTTCAACCGCAAGAGGAAAACAAAATGCTTAATTCAATTTTTGAGTCACCTGTAGGAGCGAGCTTGCTCGCGAAGCCTATTCGCGAGCAAGCTCG
>JAGVNQ010000192.1 GCA_020053195.1 Sideroxydans sp. | reverse complement strand
TGCAAGGGGGAGGGAGTATGTTGTCGCGCCCCAAAATCGCCATCCTGCGCGAACAAGGCGTGAACGGCCAAGTGGAAATGGCTGCCGCCTTCGACCGCGCCGGATTCGCCGCCGTCGATGTGCACATGAGCGACATCATCAGCGGTCGCGTCAAGCTGGCCGATTTCAAAGGCGTGGCGGCGTGCGGCGGATTCTCTTACGGCGACGTGTTGGGGGCAGGCGAAGGCTGGGCGAAATCCATCCTGTTTAATCCGCGCGCGCGCGACGAATTCGAAGCCTTCTTCCAGCGCAACGACACCTTCGCACTCGGCGTGTGCAACGGCTGCCAGATGATGAGCAACCTGCACGAGATCATCCCCGGCGCAGAAAATTGGGCGCACTTCGCGCGCAACCAGTCGGAACAATTCGAAGCGCGCTTCGTCATGGTGGAAGTGCAGCCGTCGCCGTCCATTTTGTTCGACGGCATGGCCGGCAGCCGCATGCCCATCGTCGTGTCGCACGGCGAAGGTTATGCCGACTTTAGCGGCAAGAAACAGAAGGCCGCGCTAGTCACGCTGCGTTACGTCGATCACGCGGGCAAACCCACCGAAACTTATCCGCTCAACCCCAACGGCTCGCCGCAAGGCATCACCGGACTCACCACGGCGGACGGCAGATTTTCGATCATGATGCCGCACCCCGAACGCGTGTTCCGCGCCGTGCAAAACTCGTGGTATCCCAGCGAGTGGCAAGAGAACGGCGCATGGCTGCGCATGTTCCAGAATGCGAGGAAGTGGGTGGGGTAGGATTCAAGAAGCAAGAAAAAGACGACCGCAGGGTCGTCTTTTTTTGAGAGCCAATTATGATTTTCAAATGCCAACCTCACGGGAAGGCGCGCCAATAGGCGATCTACGTCATTCAAACGATGTAGATGCCCTATTCATGCGCTTCTTCACGATGTCTGGTTTTAAAAATGGGCGCAAATGAAGGAAAAATTGCACAGGGCGCGCCTGCACACCAAGCCAATCGGTGCGGGCGCATCCGACGCGAGCTGGCAATATCCAGACATGGATAAACAGGATTGACAGGATAAACAACCCATCCTGTTCATCTTGGTTATCCATGTCATTGGTTTTATTTTGGCTTGGGTAAATGTGAATCACCGCGCTGCCATATTGATGCAACCGAACTGGCTGGCTAGTGTGCGACGTTATGCGAAAACCGGAGGGTGGCAAGAGAGCGGAAAAAGTTGGGACTCACGGCAGACAAAACGCGGGGGAAGCCAGTGGCGCTGCATCGGAGAACGGGTGCGGATCTGGAAATGATCTGCTACGAATCTAGATCAGCCCCTGAGGTTTTGATCGCAAGGCTCACCGCGTCCGGGCCAGACGGATTCCTGTTTCTTCATAGTAGTGGTACGGCCAAGTTCCCATGTAGTAGCGGTAGCCTGCGCGCGCGGCTCCGGCGAGGGCTTGCGACCAGCCGCCACGCACCACGCTAAACTTGCACTCGGGGTCATCTGTTGTCCATGCACTGCCGTCTGTCGGGGCATCTTTGTAATTTGAGTGCCAGCAATCCTCCACCCATTCTGCGGCATTGCCGGACATGTCGTAGAGGCCGAAAGCGTTTGGCTCTTTCTGCGCCACCGGATGCGTCTTGTCCCCGCTGTTGCCAGCGTGCCAGCCCAGTGAGTCGATGTCGTTGCCACCGCAGTAGGTGTCATTGCCGCCAGCGCGGCAGGCGTATTCCCACTCGGCCTCTGTCGGCAGGCGATAACCGCCGCCATCGACGCTGTTGAGCCATTCGATGAAATCCCGTACATCCGTGAAGCTCAGATTCACCACCGGTGCATCGTCGCCGAAGCTGTTGAACTTCAGAAAATTAGTATTCTGCAGCCGTTTGAGCCCGTCCCGCCCTTTTGACGCGAGGAATTTTTTGAACTGGCCTACGGTCACCTCGGTCTTGCTGATCTGAAAGGTCTGAACCGCGACGGTGTGATTGGGGAATTCATTATTCCACTGACCCGTATGGTCTGAGACGGAGGCGCTGCCCATGGTGAAGCTGCCGGCCGGGATGGCAACCATGGTGATGCCGATGCTGTTGGTGGTTTCCGGTAAGCTTGATTTTCTGGAGTTGCAGGCAGCTAGGCTGAAGATCAGGGCGGACAGAAGAATGCAGACGAGTACGACTACTGGTGTACGAGACTTGGCGGTGGGCATGGTGCGTTCTCCGAAATCGGCAATTAAGGGACTCCGGCGCGACTATTCGCGGCGGCATGGAAGCTGACTGCAAACGCGATCCGTCTGTTCACGGTGCCTTAACCAGCCGAAACCCGTTATCTAACCGGGAATTGTTGCTATCCAATTCTCTATAGGATCGCTTGGTTGCCTTGATGCTGTCGGACGTGTGCCAGCTACCGCCGCGAACAACGCGCCCAAAGCAGTAACCGTCGGCGATCCAGGCACTGCCATCCCGGGGTGCTCCGTTGTAGTTGCCGTGCCAGCAGTCCTGCACATATTCGCTCACGTTACCCATCATGTCGAAGAGTCCCCAGGCATTGGGCTTCTTGCCGCCGACGGTTTGGGGACGATTGGGACTCGGGCCGTAACTCCACCGATCAATCCAAGCGACTTCCTCGATCTTGCCTTCGCCGCAATAGGTTTTGTGCAGTCCTCCGGCGCGGCAGGCATATTCCCACTCGGCCTCGCTGGGAAGCCTGAACTTGTAGCTGGCGCTTCGGCTCAAGGCCTCAGCCATATTTTGCGCGTCATCCCATCCGACGTTGGTCACGGCCCGATCAGGCCCGAGGAAGCGATTGCATTTCGTGGCGCACGGATTGCCCCCGACAACTTGCTCGTACTCGGCCTGCGTTACCTCGTACTTGCCGAGATAGAACCCTTTGACACAGACGCGATGTGCGGGTTTCTCGTTATCGTGGTCCTTATCCGAACCCATGTCGAAACACCCACTCGGAACCCAAACGAATTGCATCCCGGTGGTTGGTTCGACCCAAGCTGAGCCCGATGCCGGTTCACCCATGCCGGAGTAATTCCATATCGCAGCTGCCAGCACGAGTGCCAACATACCGCCGACCAACAGCCACAGCATAGATTTCGTATTCATACGTCAATCATCCGACGAAAGCCCATGGAAATAAATGGCGGAAATCAATGCTGTCGCGAAATCAATGGGCGACCCCATTGATTCTGCATAGAAATGAGGTGCAACGAATCTATATCTGCATCTGTGGTTTTGCAACGAAGGGTTAGCGCACATGGACGGACTCAGCTTGATGAAAACGTTGGCTCAACGGCGAGTAATATGCAATTGCCAGTGCCGCGCCCCAAGTGGTGGTTGAAAACTCAATGAGGGCATATGACAGCCCGGAAGATAGCGTTGCGCCGAGGAACGGGGTAAGAATAAACCCAGCGCCAAGAACAACTAAGGAAAGGGTGCGCGCCCAGCGACGGAAATAGAATAGGCCAATTGTGCTTGCGATGCCTACGAGGAAAAACGGGCCAAGGATGGCAAGTAAAACCCAAGGGTTACCAGCAAGTAGTGCGGGAGGCGGCTCACTTTCAACAGCAACAGATAGTGCAGCCGATACAAGAGACGGGAACAGAAAATCAACAAAGCTACCGGCAACGCCAGCCGCCACAGAGATAAGAATAAGGGCGCGAAAGTAAGTAGGGATCATGGCTTTCAATGTTTAAATTGTGGGGCGGCGCGTTTTTGCGCCGTCCCTCTCAATGCAGGGTTAGCCTCTCTTGAAATGATGCACTACGAATCTAGACCTGCCCCTTAGGTTCCGCTTGCAGTAGCTACTGGGTAGAACCTTCACTATTCCTCGCACAAAATGCACCTACGTCTATTGAGTAGTAAAAGCCACCATCTTCCACAGGTACTGGGAAATCAATGTAAATGTATGCGTACTGAGATTCGGTTTTTGAAATGGCTAGCTCGTAATAGGCATCTGTAAAATCGTCATTGACTACCCAAACAGTATATGGACTTAATTTTGTTTTCAAAATAATATTTGGGTCTTGGATTGACTGCCCCCAAATGGTGCTGCGTAAATCTTGCTCTTTTTTCGAAAGCTGTTTTGACGTGATTACAAGCCATGCTTGTTTTGACGGATAGCCTACTGGTCTAAGCTTAACCGTACACATCCCTCCCTGATGTGAAACTTTAGCCTCGACGTGCAGTTGTTCCCATGACTTTTTTCCTGGAATAACTATTTCTTGTTCCTTTGACTGGCTCATTGGCGTCACTACTACAAAGCTACTCCATCTGGCCAATGCCTGATTGGCAAACACTAACAGTAGTATTGGAGCTATTAGAGTAAAGATATTCATATTGGAAGTGCTAACGTGAAAGTGAGCGGCCTGCGCGGCTTTTCGCGCAGGTCCGCTCGACTGAAAGGTTATGCAGCGCCGCGGACATTGCAATACCAGCTCAAGGCCGTGGCTGCTCGTGAAATCGCTACGCCCCTGATGGTGCCCTCCGTTTCGTCACCGTCACTTACCAAGGCAACCACGCGGCGTTCTGTATCCACAATAGGAGCCCCGCTGCACCCTCGAAATGACTTGTGTCCTGGATGGTCAACAGGCAATTTGAAAACATGAAATGCGCCTTCACTACGAAGGAAACGCAAGTTTGGATATACGTTCATTTCAGTGGCAAATGAATTGGGGCCGTGCTTCTCTGGTTTGACCTCGCCCGCAAAGCCATATATCGCAGCCAGACTTGGCTCAATAAACTCTTCGATCCCGAATATGTGCCGTGGACGAACATCCGATACTGAGCGTGGCGTTCTGTGGGCATATGTCGACTCCAAGTCTGCTGCGACTTCTGCAAAGCAGAAGTCGACCTCGTCGATGATGCCCGAGCCCTTCTTCATTTCCGCTATGTACGAGAAGCTCTTTGGCCAGTACATCTCAGTGCCTTTTTCACTGTCGTAGCCAAGTTCAATTGCCCAGCCCGTGGATTCAGGCTTCACCGCATGACGAGCTGAGAGTATGAACTTCCGACCGGCGGAGACAACCAGACACCCCGAAGCAATTCCTATTGGGTTGCCAACTTCGTCAAGGTGACGCAACGGAATGCTTGTGACGAGCACCCATTGCAGCCACTCTTGGATACGGGGACTAAGCCGCATAACCTTAAGTAGACACCCTAAAAAATGCCGACAAGTACACCTTCAAGGTGTCAATTCTGGCGCTTCTTATGGAATGCCTTGTTTCAATTGAGCGCGAAAATATCGCACACCCCAAATTCTCAGATAAATACGACATGGTTCACCCCCCCAATTGCTCAATCAAGTCCGCGATAAGCTGCGGGAAAAGCACTACGCGATTCGTACCGAGCAGACTTATGTGGACTGGATTAAACGCTATATCTACTTCCACGACAAGGCTGATTTAACCCAAGGATTCAGGCGATCATGTTAAGGGCAGGCCGGTGTCCAGCAAAATATAGACGCAGTGCAACGCACTGACATAACAGCATGTTTAATTAAAACCGCTGGATTCCGGCCTTCGCCGGAATGACGGAATTTGAATTTTTACAGATGCCCCATAGAAGTTTCATGCGTCCAATATCTACGATGCGTTTTTCGGTAGCGCTCCACTTGCAATCCCCGCGCATCCATCTCAATCAATATCGCGCCGTCTTCGTCCGAGCGCATCGCCTCTGCGCCGTGGGCGGCGTAGCGTTGTTGCACTTCCGGGGCAGGATGGTGGAAGCGGCTGCGGTAGCCGGAGGTGAACACGACGTAGCGCGGTGCGACGGCGGCGATGAAGGGTTCGCTGGAGGAGCTTTTGCTGCCGTGGTGCGGGGCGACCAGTAAGGTGGCGGGGAGTTTGTTTGGGTGGTGTTGCAGCAGGCGCGCTTCGCTTTCTTGCTCGATGTCGCCCGTCAATAAAATATGAAATTCGCCGATGCTGATGCGCAACACGCAACTGTTGGCGTTGTTGTGTTTTTTGTCGTCCATTTTGGTTGCCGCTGCCGGATGTAACACCTCGAAATTCACGCCATCCCATTCCCAACTTTGCCCGTCGGCGCACGCCTGCGCATGGCTTGCCGTTTGCAGCAGCGGGTTATCCGCCGTGAGTGATGAGGACAGCAGCGCGACCGGCAGCGCCTGCAATACCGAGGCCGTGCCGCCGATATGGTCCATGTCGCCGTGGCTCAACATCAGTGTGTCCAAACGCGGGATGCCGAGTGCGCGCAAGGTTGGCACGAGGATGCGGTTGCCGCTGTCGGCATCGCCCGCGAAGTCGGGGCCGGTGTCGTAGAGCAGGGTGTGATGTTGTGTTTGCACTGCGACCGCCAGGCCTTGGCCGACATCGAAAACGAGAATGCGCGCAGTATTTTCTGCGGGCGAGGGCGGTTCGATCACGAACATGGGCAGCAGCAGAATGAGGCCGAAGTAGCGCAGGGGAAAACCGCGCGGAGCCAGTATCCATGCGCCTCCCAGCGTGCCGATCAATATCGTCCACAGCGGCGGTGCATGTTGCGTCCACACCACCAGCGGCAAACTGTCCAAGGCTTGCAGCAACCACATGCACAATGCCAGCGCCTGATGCGCGAGATGCAGCGCCCAGTCAAAACCGGGCAGCGTGCCGAGCAAAGTGAGCGGCACGACCACGAAGCTGACCAGCGGAATGGCGAAGGCGTTGGCGATGGGCGATACCAGCGAGAGTTGCTGAAAAAGTGCGAGCAGCGGCGGGATGAGGCCGACCATCATCGCCCATTGCACCTTGCCGTATTCTTGCAACCAATGCTTCTTGCCGATGCGGTGCGCGGTGACATAAAAAATCAGCGCCACCGCGCCGAACGACAACCAGAAACCGGCGGCCAATACCGCCCACGGATCGGCCAGCAACACCACCAGCAAGGCGGCGGCCAGCATTTGCCCCAGCGCAATATTGCGCGACAGCAGCAACATCGCGGCGAAGGTGGCGAGCATGTATAAAGTGCGCTGTGCCGGAATTTCGAAGCCGGAAATTAGCGTGTAAAACAGCGCGACCAGCAGACCGATAATCGCCGCCGCTTTGCGCGCGGGAAAAAACAAAGTCAGCTTCGCGCTGCGCCGCCATAACCAGTACGCGAGCGCGAACGCCAGCCCGGACAACATGGTGATGTGCAGGCCGGAGATACTCATCAGGTGGTTCACTCCGGTGCGCGTGAACACCTGCCATTGCGCTTGCGAAATACTCGCCTGATCGCCCACGGCCAGCGCCACCAGCACGCCGCTGTAAGGCGAGTCATTCAGTGTGCGCTGAAATTTTGCGCGCACTTGTTCGCGCAGATGTTCGATGAAATAGGAAGGGTGAAACGACGGCGCGGCCAGCTTGCGCTTGTCGCTTTTCTCATAAACGTAACCGCTGGCGCGAATGCCGCGTTCCAGCGCCCACGCCTCGAAATCAAAACCGTGCGGGTTGGACGTGCCGTGCGGCTGCTTCAAGCGCACCGTAAATTGCCAGCGTTCGCCCGCATGTAATTGCAGCGGATATTTTGTGCTGCCGTCATACGTGGCGAGCTGGATGCGGCGGGGAACAAACGCGCCAGCGGTTTGCACACTTTCCACATCGAAGGAAAAGCGCAAGCCGCGCTCATGCAAACGCGGCATCTCGGCCACGATGCCGGTCAGCGCGATGTCCTGTCCTTGCCAAACATCCGGCAAACTATCCGCCAGCCGCGCCTGCGCCACCCACGCCGAATATGAAAATCCCAACAGGAAAGCGCACAGCAGAACCAGCGCGCGACGCGCAATATTCAGCGGTAAGCGCGTGCTATCCGGGATTAGCAACGCGCATGCCGCCAGCGGCCAATACAGCGGCAGATTTGGCAACGCGGCCTGCTGCTGCAACCACCACACACCCAGCGCGAAAAAAATGGAAAAGGAAACCATGCTCATCCCAAAAAACGTAATTGAGCCACGGATGGGCACGGATGAAACACGGATAAACCCGGAAAATTCATTAGAACCTAACCCCTCCCAACCTCCTCTTGTCAGGGGAGGAGCCGAGCCTGCTCTCCCCCTGACAAGGGGGAGTTGGAGGGGGTTTTAGTCACATGTTTTTTTCAAATACAACCATAACCAGACTGTTCTTTTATCCGTGTTTAATCCGTGTCCATCCGTGGCTAAAAGGTTTTAGGTTCACAGCATAACCGAGCATTACAATCGCCCCATGCGCAAATTCTTCAAACATCTTTTACCCAACCGCGAAAGCATCCACCAAATCCGCTGGCTGCAACCGGTGCACCATTGGCTGGTGCATCCCAACCTGTGGCATCTGCATCGCCGCTCGGTGGCGGGCGGCGTGGCGGTTGGTTTGTTTTGCGGATTGATTCCCGGCCCGTTGCAAATGCTTACCGCTGCGCTGCTAGCCGTGTTGTTTCGTGTCAATTTTCCGGTGGCGCTGTTCTCCACGCTTTACACCAACCCCTTCACCATTGTGCCGCTGTATTTGCTCGCTTATGAAATCGGCGCGTTCGCGCTCGGCAACGGCGCGGCGCACAACGTTCCCGCTTTTCCCGATTGGCAATGGCACGACGGCTATGCGCCGATATGGAATTGGCTGCTGCAACTGGGGCAACCGCTGCTGATCGGCATGCCGCTGCTCGCGCTTGGACTGGCGCTGACCGGCTACGTTGCGGTGCGCCTCGCCTGGCGCGCGATGGTGGTGTGGAAATGGCGCAGACGGCAGCGGCGCTGAGTCAAATTTTGTAAAAACAACCGTGCATTTTTATGCGCCACCTCGTGGAGATGCCCGTCAATAGGTAATCCGCATCATGCACTTGATGGAGATGCCCGTATTTGCTGCCTTGCGGGCAATCACTGCTAGCGCTTATGTGTTTAAAACTCCGCCTGCACCCCGAACGAGAACGGCAGCACGAAAGGATAAACCGGGTCTTTGCTAGTGTAGGTTGGGTCGTAGCTGTAGCCCACGACGTTCTTGCGCTGATACACATTGTTCAGCTCGAAATACATATTCATTTTGTAACTCGCCCGCAGCAACTGGCGTTCCGCGCGCAGGTCGAGGCGGTGATAAGTCGGGTAGCTGCCGGAGTTGATGGCGGCGTAAAGCGGGATCGGTCTGCCGTCGGGATAGGTTCCGCTGGTACCCAGAATCGGCGTGTAGGGCGTGCCGGAATGGCCGTTCCATTTCGCGCCCAGCGTCCACACCTCGTTCCATTTATAGTTGGCCACCAGCGTCGCGTTCACCGGCTGATCCAGCGCGAAACGGAACGATTGGCCGGTAATGTCGTTGTGGCGGTAGGAGTGCGACAGCGACAAGGCGAACCAGCCGGATAATTTTTCGCCGCTGTCTTTCTTCAGCAGCATCTCCAGACCGTAAGCGCTGCCGCTCGCGCCGTTGACGTAGTTGAGCGCGGGATCGTCCACGATCAGATTGCTGAATTTTTTGTAATAGGTTTCCGCTTTCCACGACCACAGCGCATCCAATTTTTGCGTGACCCCGAGCACGCTGTGATCGGCGCGCAGATGTTCCAGATTCGGATTGCCGAAGCCGCGCACGATTTGTTCGCCGGTGGGCATTTCGTTGTGCCGTCCCCAGCCGGCGGTGACCAGCGTTTGCGGCGTGTATTCCCATTCGAGGCCGAGGCGCGGCTCGGTGTATGCCTTACGCAAATAGTCCTCGTAACTCTGGCGCACGCCGCCCACCAGCGTCACGTTGCTGGCGACGCGCTTACGGTCTTGCACCGACACGTCGATGGCGTTCGCGCTGAAATTTTCTTTCAATTGCTGCTGGCTGGCGCTGCTCAAATCGCACGCGGGGTTGAACTGGGTGCAGGTGGTTTTTTTGATGTCCGCGTCGATGCTGACTCTGGTGTGGGTCAGGTTTGTTCCGAGCGCGAGTTCATGCTCATCGCTGAAAGGCAGGACTACGCGTTCGCGCAACATCCAATCTTCGGTGGTGAGCTTGAGGTTGCCCGCGCTGGCCACCGAGTTGGTGACATCGGACACGATATGCTCCAGCGCTAGATTGTTGAACGCGGAATCAAACAGTGCCGAGTCCAAGGTGACTGCCTGCATCGAATACGCATCGGAAGTGGCAATCGTGCCCGCCAGCGCGGGCTGTTTCTGCGCGAGATTTGAATTCGCACCGACCTGCAATTCAAGCGTGTCGCTGGAACCTTGCAAGTGCAAAGTCAGCTTGTCCGCGCCGTCCAGTTTGAAAATATATTTGCCTTGGTAGTCGGAATAATTGGGCACCTGAATCGTGATGCCGTTGTCTTCGATTTGCTTGATGAGCAGATCGGCGTAGCTGCGGCGCGCGGCGAAGTAGAACGACTGATCCGCGTTGACCGGCCCTTCGATCAGCGCATCCACACCCAGCAGATTGATGTTGAGTTTGCCGCCGAGGTGGTCGGTGCGCGGCGCGCGCAAGGCGACATCCAGTACCGCGCCAGTCACGTCGGCGTAATGCGGTGCGAAAGCCGCGCTGTACAGATTGAAATCGCCGATCAGGTCGGCATTGAACACGCTGATGCCCGCCACGTGAAAAATCTTGCCGACCGGCAGATTGTCCACGTAATACGCGTTGTCGCCCGGCCCCGAACCGCGCACCGCAGGCTCGCTGCCGTTGTTGGTGGAAACCACACCGGGCAAGGCTTGCAGCCCGGTCAGCGGATCGCCGCTGGAACCTGCGATCTTGCTCAACTGCTTGCCCGTGATGACGCTCTTGCTCACGCGGTCGGGACTGCGTTCGCTGACTACACTTACCTCGGGCAGCGTTTCGGGTTCTTCGGCATAAGCATTTGCACTGCAGGCAAGCAATAAACATAAAACGACACGCATCAGAATTTCTCCAGTGTGAGAGCAACGCCATTTATGTAGGAGCGAGCTTGCTCGCGAATGTTTCAAACAAACTTCGCGAGCAAGCTCGCT
>JAGVNQ010000088.1 GCA_020053195.1 Sideroxydans sp. | reverse complement strand
CTTTCGGGCGTTTTTTCTTCCGCCAGTTCCGCGCCATCCCGCTCAGGGGTTTTGGCGAGGGTGAGCGCTTGGTCGGCTTGTTCAATCCATGCTTCATACGACGGCATCTCGGGTTGCGGCGCGGCGATGCCGAAATTCAAGGTCGCGCCTGACAGGTGGGGGTCGGCGGCGATGGCTTCTGTAAAACACGTCTGCAAACGCTGGGCCAGTTTTTGTGCCGCCTCCCTATCCGCATGCGGCATTAGCACGGCAAACCTTTCGGTGCTCAGCCGCGCTGAAGTATCGGTCGATCTAACCCGTTTCCTGAATACCTGTCCCAACTTGCGGATGGCGGCATCCTTGTAGGTGCGGTCGTGGATGTTGTAGATATTCTCGACATAGTCGATGTCGGCAACCACAAGCGAAGTGGGGTGGGGATTGCGTTTGAAGCTGCCGAATTCTGCGGCAATTTTCGTTTCGAAGAAGTGCCGGTTATGCAGGCCGGACAGAATATCGTTTTCGCTCAGTTCGAGCACCTCAACCCGCTGTTTGAGTTGCTGCGTGTACTGGAAGGTCACTCTGCCGATAATGGCCGAATAAAGCATCAGGAAAATGAGGCAGACAAGTTGCACCACGAAATTGGATTCCGGCCGGAAATCCCAGCCAAAAATTCCCAAGCCGATCAATGCGCCGAGCAGATGGGCGAGCGCACCTTGTTGCAGCAAACGCCATCCGCCGATCAGCATGTTATTCATCATCAGCATGGTAAAAACCAGCATGCTGGGCAGCAGATTGCCCTGCATGGCGGCGAGCCAGAAGCCGCCCATCATCGAGTCGAACAGCAGATTGAGCGTTTCCGCATGGCGCGGGTTGGCAGCATGTTGCGTTAATAAATACGCCAGATGCGGCCAAACCAAGGCATTGCCCAACAACAAAACCCAGACCCAGGTTTCGGCTTGCGGTGTGGAAAAGATCGCCGCACCGACGCACAGTCCGCCCAAAGCCAACCCGGCCACACGGGGGAAGTAATCCCGTTTGGCGCGGCGAGATTCGCGGAAAGAAAACTTGTTGGAGATCGGTGTCATCGTAGTTGGCGGTGGCTAGGGTGCGGCGAATGCTACTGGCTTAGCGGCGGCTTGTCACTTCCGGCAAACAGTAGAGTGCCGCGCGCCACACCCGCAACTTCTCCGCATAACTCATGCCCGCATGTGCCGGACTGGTGGAAGGCAGGCGCACAAATTCCAGCGGCGGTAACGGCTGTTTTCCCAACACAAATTTGTTGAAACTCTGCTCCGCTTTCGCGCCGTTGAAACACAGACGGGTGATGTGAGGATGCCGCGTGAAAAACACGGCGAAGTTGTTGGCGCTTTCGGCCTTGATATGCGCATCGAGGCTGGTCTCGCGCTCGCAACTGGCGAGCACGTCCCACAATGCAATGCCGGAATTTTTCAGGATTTCCAGCCGGGCGGGATAAGGCAGCGACGGCAACGCGCCAGTGAGTTCGCCCAAAATTTTCCAGAATGCGTTGTGCGGGTTGGCGTAATACTGCTGCTGCGCCAGCGAGCGTTTGCCGGGCATGCTGCCCAGAATCAACAGGCGCGCATCGGCGTTGCTGACAGGAGGGAAGCTGTGGATTTGTGGCATAAGAATCTCCAATAAACAGTTTCCTCCCCCTTGCAGGGGGAGGGCTAGGGTGGGGGTAGAAACGGAGAACTTCCACTCTTCTACCCCCATCCCAACCTTCCCCCTGCAAGGGGGAAGGGGCTTGGCTGGAGTGGGTTACAACAAGCGCGACAAATCGCCGCGCAAAAATCCCGCCAGCGGTTGCTCCATGCCTATGCCCAGTGCGATGACTTTGAACAGTTCGCCCATCTCTGCCGGGCTGGTGAGTTTTTGCAATTGCGCGGACAGCGGCGCGTAGGCTTTGACATCGTCGGGCGACACCTCGCCGAGAAAGTCCATCACACCGTTATTGAGTAGAAAATGCGCTTGCGAGGTGTAGCCGAGGAAGTGCGCGCCGTGGTCGATGGCGGCTTCGGCCACGGCGGTGAAATCGACGTGGGCGGTGATGTCCTGCAAGCCGGGAAGATAGAACGGGTCGTCGTGCGCATGGTGGCGGTAGTGGCACATCAGCGTGCCGCGATGGCGTTGCGGGTGGTAATACTCGCGTGCGCCGAAGCCGTAGTCGATGAAGATCAGCACACCTTTGTCCATGCGTTGACACAGGCTGGCGACCAGACCGCGCGCGGCGAGCGAGACTTCGCTCAGGTAATCGCTGGGTTGTTTGAGATTCTTTGCGACATCGAGCAGCGCGGGCGTTTTTAACAGTTGATCTTGCCAGACGAAATGGTTGGCTTTGTTCGTTACGCCGCGCTCTTGCACAACCGCCGCACTTTCATTGTAGGAGCCAGCTTGCTGGCGAATGCCGCTGTGCGAATCATGCAGGGCATTCGCGGCTAAAGCCGCTCCTACAGGAGATTCACTCCAATACAGCAGATGCACCGGCAGCGCATCCAGCACTTCGTTGGCGATGACCGCGCCGGAAATTTTTTCCGGCATCGCATCCAACCAGTGCACGCGCGAAACCAAATGCGGCAATTTTTCTTGCAGCAAAGTTTGCTGGCGCTGGCGCAGGTCGGCGCTGACTTCGAGGATGGAATAACTTTTCGGCAGTGCATCGCGTCGTTCCAGTTCGCCCAGAATATCCAGCGCCAGTTCGCCGCTGCCCGCGCCCAGTTCGAGGATGTGCGGTGCGCTGTCGCGCATCACCTCAATCAGTTGCCGCGCCAGCGTGCGCCCGAACAAAGGCGAGAGTTCCGGCGCGGTGATGAAGTCGCCCGCTTCGCCGAACTTGTGCGCGCCTGCGGTGTAATAGCCCAGCCCCGGCGCATACAGCGCCAGTTCCATGAAACGCGAAAACGGAATCCAGCCGCCTTGCGCATTGATGTCGCGGCGTATCAGTTCGCACAAATTCGCGCTGTGGACGAGCGCATCGGCAGAGGGGGCGGGCAGGTTGGCGGACATGGTCGGGTATAATCGAACGAGGCACGGAGTTTAGTGGGGAAAGCGATGCAAGGCAAAACGGTATTGGTGACAGGCGGGGCGAAGCGCGTGGGCGCGGCTATCGTTCGCCGCTTGCATGGCGCGGGCGCGAATGTGGCGATTCATTGCCGCGCCTCGTTGCTGGAAGCGCAAATGTTGCGCGATGAATTAAACGAAACGCATCCTGATTCTGCTTGCGTCATTCAAGCCGACTTGCTGGAAGTTGCCACCTTGCCGCGTGTGGTGAATGAAGTCATCCAACAGTTCGGACAGCTCGATGCGCTGGTGAACAACGCTTCCAGTTTTTATCCCACGCCGCTGGACAAAATGAACGAGCAACAGTGGGACGATCTGCTTGGCACCAATCTGAAAGCGCCGCTGTTTCTGGCGCAGGCGGCCATGCCCGAGTTGCGCCGCCGCCACGGCTGCATCGTCAACATCTCGGACATCCACGCCGGATTCCCCATGTACGGACATTTGTTGTACAACATCGCCAAGTCCGGTCTGGACGGGCTGACGCGCGCGCTGGCGCAAGAACTCGCGCCGCAAATCCGCGTGAACGGCATCGCCCCGGGTGTGAATATCTGGCCGGAAAGTGCCGACTGGCAGGATGAAGAGAAACGCCGCAAACACATCGCGCACACCCTGCTCAAACGCGAAGGCGAACCGGACGACATCGCCAAAGCCGTGCAGTTTTTAATCGCCGACGCGCCGTATATCACCGGGCAGATTATCGCGGTGGATGGCGGGCGCAGCATCAATCTTTAACAACACAACCAAATCTCACCACAGAGACACAGAGGCACAGAGAAAACCAAACATGTAGCATTGAGCGGTTTTGGTTTTGCCTTTCTCTGTGTCTCTGTGTCTCTGTGGTGAATTGTTTTGATTTTGACTTTGAATTTATAACTACATGACCGACAACACCTACCCGCTCCACTTCGAACACCACTCCACCAACTTCAACCGCCTCAAAGGCAGGCTGGAAAGTTCGGTGGGCAAAGCCATCGGCGACTTTAATATGATCGAAGAAGGCGACACGGTGATGGTGTGTCTTTCCGGCGGCAAGGATTCCTACACGCTGCTCGATATTCTGCTCACGTTGCGCAAACGCGCGCCGATTGATTTCAAAATCGTGGCGATGAATCTCGACCAGAAGCAGCCGGGTTTTCCCGCCGATGTGTTGCCGAATTATCTGAAGAAACTCGGCGTGGATTTCCACATCGAAACGCAAGACACTTACTCCATCGTCAAAGCGAAAATCCCCGAAGGCAAAACAACCTGCTCGCTGTGTTCGCGTTTGCGGCGCGGCATCATTTACAAAGTGGCGGGCGAGCTGGGCGCGAACAAAATCGCGCTGGGACACCACCGCGACGACATGGTGGAGACGTTATTCTTGAATATGTTTTTCGGCGGCAAGTTGAAAGCCATGCCGCCCAAACTGGTCACCGACAAAGGCGACCACATCGTCATCCGCCCGCTGGCCTATTGCGCCGAAAAAGACATCGCCCGCTATGCGCGCGGCATGGAATTCCCCATCATCCCGTGCAACCTGTGCGGCTCACAGGAAAACCTGCAACGGCAGAACATCAAGGAAATGCTGACCAACTGGGAACGCCAATATCCGGGCAGATCGCAAACGATTTTCACCGCCATGCAAAACATCAAGCCCTCGCACCTGCTCGACGGCAACTTGTTCGATTTCAAGAATATGGAATTGGGTGCGGTGGTGGAAGAAGGCGACGTGGCGTTCGATTAGCCGTCATTCCCGCGCAGGCGGGAATCCAGCGCAGTTATTCAATATGCCTTTGGTTTTGTCTTGCTTCGCAAGAGTATTTTATTGCTGGATTCCCGCCTGCGCGGGAATGATGAAATTTACAGAGCACTGCCTGTAGAAGCGCGCCAATAGCCAATCTACACGCGGTACATGACGTAGAACGCCTATCCATGCGCCTTCCCACGCGATGGGGTGTTGAAAATTGGTAAAAAACCGTCATTCCGGCCTGCGTTCATAAGCGCTAACTTTATTGAGCCGGAGTATTTCTCCCTCCCCTTCAAGGGGAGGGTTGGGGTGGGGATGGGGTTAAATTTCACGGAATCCCCCCCCATCCCCCACCTAACCTCCCCCTTGAAGGGGGAGGAATTGGATAAGTTAGCGCTTATGGGTCTGCGTCGAAATGACGAAGTTTAGAGCGATGCCGGATTCACCGCCACCTTGAAAATCACCTTGCGCACCTGCCCGCTAGCCACCAGCGGCGCATGCGCATCCTCCGGGAAGAAGATGCAGAAATGATCCGGCGGCACGGCCACCCACGACGCGGGTGCATCATGGAAAAAGCGGATGTCTTTCTCTTCGCTGTACTCGCTCACCGGATTCAAACAATCCGCCAGCGGCTTCCAACCCATCTGCTCGTCACCGTCCAACACCAACTGAATGTCGATGTACCTGCGATGCGCCTCCAGCCGCGCCATCTCCTTCGTCTTGCCCGGCACCTGTTCGACGATGGCGATCAAGTCATCGCCCAAGAGGTGGTAACGCCCCGGCGCAAGCGCGAACAAATCGGTGTCGCGCATGTAGTCGAAGGCGCGCTGGAATAGTGGATGCAGGGTGGTGTAGCGGGAGGATTGGGAGAGGGAAGAAAGGATCATGGTTGTGAAAAATTTGATGAATTATGCCAGTGGATTATACGCAACTTGGGTTTGCCAAATGGCGCGGTGAAAGGTCATTCACCCTTCGACATCTCAGGGCGAACGGGTATGTGGGGTGCGTTAATTTCAAAACCTTGCTTCTCGGCAGCAACTTTATGTCGCGTTAAATGTGTAGAGATTGTGTTCGCGGTTAGCGGCAAAACTGAGACAGGCGCAGATGTCTTCAGTTTGTAGTTCTGGGAAATCTTCAATGATCTCGGCTTGAGTCATGCCTTGCGCCAGCATTTCCAGTACGTCATATACCGTGATGCGCAAACCGCGTATGCACGGTTTGCCGCTACGTTTGTTGGGTTCGATGGTGATTCTGTTGCGGTAGTCCATGAAAATCTCCTTGCGGCCTATGCTGTTGTTTCGCCTATTCCTCCACACTCCGAATCGTCATTGTCCCCTTGTACAACCGCACATCCATTCTGCCCAGAAACGACATGCCGAGCAGCATGTCGTCGCCCAGGTTATCCACGATGATTGCGGCGACGTTGTTGGCTTCGATGCCGCCGAGTTTTACGCTGGCAAGGCGGGTCATGTAGGCCACGGTTTCGCCGTTTGCGGTTTGGGTGCGGGTGGCGAGTATGCTTTGCAGGCCGAGTTCGTCCGCGAGTTTGCGGCTGATGGAAACGTCGGTCGCGCCGGTATCGACCAGTACCGGGATTTTCTTGCCGTTGATATAGGCTTCGGCGCGGTAGTGGCCGCTGAGGTCGCGTTTGAGTTTGACTTCGGAGCTGGTACTTAATGTTGCGGCGGTGTTCGGATTGACTTGCTGGTTGAAGAAATAAAACAGTACGCCCGCCAGGGCAAACCATATTGAAAGCACGCCCAGTGTTTTGAAATGTCGCTGCATGGTTTTGCTACCGGAGTTTCAGGAAATATTGGCCAGCGCAAAGTTATCCGGCATGCCAAATTCGGACGAGAGCGGAAGGGTGGTTTGGGCGGTTTCCGCGCAGCCTACCCAGCGGTCTTTGCCGCTGTGCTTTGCCTGGTACATGCGCTGGTCGGCGATTTCGATCAGGTGGCGGCTGTTGTCGGGGGAGTCGAGTGATCGTTCGGCGATGCCGTAGCTGGCGGTCACCATGTTGCCGTCCGGGCGCAGTCCGAGGCCGTTGAAACGCAGGCGTTCCAGCATGGCGATGGCGGAGGAAAAGTTGGTGTTGGGCAGCACCATGAGGAATTCTTCGCCGCCCCAGCGCACCAGCGCATCGCCGCCGCGCAGCGTGCCGCGTATGGCATCGACCGCGCCTATCAGTACGCGGTCGCCGAGATGGTGCCCGAACTGATCGTTGACCGATTTGAAGTTGTCGAGGTCGATGAAGATGATGGTGAGCGGGTTGCCGTTACGTTCGGCGATGCTGAATTGCAGGTTGTATATTTCTTCGCCGCTGGCACGGTTGAAGCAGTGCGTGAGCGGGTCGTGGTGCGCCTGGCGCACCAGCGCCGCCATCAGTGCCAGCTGGCTCATGCCCGCCAGTGTGGCGGTGGCGGCGATCAACAGCAGCAGCCAGAACGCGCCGATGTGGGTGTTCCAATTCATCTGGTCGATTTGCAGGGTTGCCACCAAAGCCGAGGACACCAGCACCGGCATGGAAAACACGATGCCTTCCAGCGCGGTCAGCGGAAACACGCTTAAACCAGCCACTAAAATAAACGGCAGAAAGGCGTAACCCGCCGCGAGGATGGCCGCGCCGCCCCGGTTGTCGAAACTGGAAAGTATCAGGTGGGAATAGATGAAGAATGACGTGGGAATGATGAACATGATGCCCAGCGAACGGTAGGCATCGCGCATGTGCGGCGACCCCTGATAGGACAGCGCCAGCACGGCAAAGGCGACGGAGGTGACGACGCGCCCTATGCTCAGCATGAGCGACAGCTCGAAATCGAAGGCCAGATAATCCACCGCGATCCACAGCGGGGTGAGCACCGCAAATAATGCCGACACCAGACGCACTCTGGAGATAATCATTTCCGCGCGGTAGCGCGACAGCAGCGGCGGATGCGCCGAGGTGGTCACCACGCAAGTCAGGTCGTTGCCGGAGACGTTGCCGAGCAAGCGCAATGCGAGCGAATTGAGGATTTTTTTGAGCGGTTGCATAAGCTGTTCCAACCTTTTTGGTGGCCGACCTGCAAAAAAACTTCGCCACCATACCCTTGCTCAATCCGCATTGCAACGCCATCCGCCCGATGGCAACCAGGACTTATTCGCGCTCGGGCAGTATCCGTGTCAGCGTGTTGTCGCGCACGATGTAGTGGTGATAGAAGGCCGCCACCGCATGCAGGCCGATGAGGAAATAGCCCATAGTGCCGACGAATTCATGCAGCTCTTTGATCTGCTTGGCGAGGTCTTTGTTTTCTCCGATCAGCGCGGGTAATTCCAGGCCGAAGAACGGGATGGGTTTTCCTGCGGCGCTGAGCAGCAACCAGCCGGTGAGCGGCATGCCAATCATCAGCGCGTATAGCGCCAGATGTAACAGCTTGGCGGCGAGTTCCTGCTTGTGCGGCGGTTGCGGACTGATGCCGGGCGTGGGGTCGGAAAAACGCGCAACGATACGCAGCCAGACCAAGGCGAAGGCCAGCATACCCAGCATGAAGTGCCAGGTCTTCAACGCTTCGCGCGGATCGCTGCCTTTTTCGTACAGCTCGCGCAGATTGATGGTGGCATACACCGCGATGAATACAATCAGCATCAGCCAGTGCAGGCTGATGGAAAGTGAGCCGTAACGGGTTGTTGAGTTTTTCCAGTTCATTGCAAATCTCCTTCAGAGGAATTGTGTGTGCGGCGTGGTATTAACGATGGAGCTGCATACCAGCGGGCACAGAGGATTCGGATATGCTGAAGGGGAGCTTAGCGTGCGTTCCTTAAGTCATGCTTAATCCCGGATTGTCCAATCGATTTTTTTGGCATTAACAAATCAAGGTGTTGTAGGTCGGGTTTTAACCCGACAAGTCGGGCTGAAGCACGACCTACGTTCTATCGGACAATGCGGGTCAATGGCAGATACTTCGTAAAAAACCGTCATTCCGGCGCATTAAATAAACCGCGCCAGCATGCCTTGGGAAAAGTTGCCCGGCAAAGGTATCAACACGCGGTGTCCGCTGCCGGGCGCAACGGTGAGTGTTGCGCCGTCGAGGTTCTTCATCTCATTCAATTCGATGATGTGGTTGCCGGACGGGTGGATGATTTCCAGTTTGTCGCCCACCTGAAATTTATTTTTCACGTCGATCTCGGCCATGCCGTCAGCGCAGGCCACGATGTCGCCCACGTATTGCTGGCGAAAACTTTCCGAGTGGCCGCGCAGATAGTTCT
>JAGVNQ010000054.1 GCA_020053195.1 Sideroxydans sp. | reverse complement strand
TTGTTGTGGCAACTGGCTTACACCGAACTGTATTTCACTGACATCTTGTGGCCGGCGTTCGGCCGCGCCGCGCTGGATGCGGCCATCCAGTCCTACCAGCAACGCGAGCGCCGTTTCGGGCGCACCAGCGAACAATTGAAGGGGGAGGCCGGTGCTTAAATCGCGTCTGACTACCGCCGCCGTGTTGCTGGTGTTGCTGATGGCCGCACTGTTTTTGTTGCCCCCGTTTGCTTGGGCGTTGCTGGTGGTGGCGATGGTGATGCAGGGCACGACGGAATGGTCGCGTCTATCAGTATTGAGCGGACTCAAGGCGAATCTGTATTGGGCGATCACGTTGCTGATGATGCTGGGTTTGCTGTGGGTGGATGCCAGCGCCAGCAGCGAACTGAAGGTGTATCTGCATTTGACGGTTTATCTCGTGTCCGCTTTTCTCTGGTTGCTGGTGGTTCCCGCGTGGTTGATGATTGGTTGGAAAGTAACTAATCCGAATGTGATGGCGCTGGTGGGATGGGCGGTGATAATCCCCACCGGACTGGCGATGATTGATTTGCGCGAAGCGGCTCCCGCGCCGTGGCTATTGCTGTTCGTGATGGGGCTGGTGTGGGTGGCGGATAGCGCGGCCTATTTCGCCGGGCGCAAATTCGGCAAAACCAAACTCGCGCCCAGCATCAGTCCCGGCAAAACCTGGGAAGGGGTGGCGGGCGCAATATTCGGCGTGTCGGTTTATGTGGTGCTGGTGTGGACATTCAGTGCCGAATTTTCGCGTATGCAAATCCTGCCAGCGCTGGTGCTGACCGCCTGGTGGTGGGTGGCGCTGGCGGTGATCGGTGATTTGTTCGAATCCGCTATCAAACGTCAGGCGGGAGTTAAAGATAGCGGTGCGTTGTTGCCGGGTCACGGCGGCTTGCTGGATCGCATCGACGCGCTGACCTCAACTTTACCGCTGGCCGCGCTGGCATTGTTGTTCCAGAGGATGGGCTAGTGCAACGTTTAACCGTTCTGGGTTCGACCGGCAGCATAGGCAAAAGCACGCTGGACGTGGTCGCGCGCCATCCCGACAAATATCAAATTCTCGCGCTCACCGCGCAACAACAAGACGAGTTGCTGTTTGCGCAATGCCAACAGTTCAAGCCGCGTTTCGCGGTGCTGCTGGAAGAAGCGGCTTGCGAACGCTTGAGCCAGCGCATCGCCGCTGCCGGACTTGAGGTCGAAGTGTTGTGCGGCACGGCGGCGTTGGAACGGGTTGCGACTTTGCCCGAAGTGGATGCGGTGATGGCCGCCATTGTGGGTGCGGCGGGCATGCCGCCGACTCTGGCCGCCGCGCGTGCGGGCAAAAAAATTCTGCTGGCCAACAAGGAAACGCTGGTGTTGGCCGGACATTTGTTTATGGAGGCGATCCATGCCAGTGGTTCGGCTTTGTTGCCCATAGACAGCGAACACAACGCCATTTTCCAGTCTTTGCCGCGCGGCTATGCGGGTGATATGCGCGCCAGCGGCGTGAGCAAAATTTTGTTGACCGCCTCCGGTGGCCCTTTCCGCAATACGCCGCTGGAACAGCTACAGCATGTCACACCGGAGCAAGCTTGCGCCCATCCGAACTGGAGCATGGGGCGCAAAATCTCGGTCGATTCCGCCAGCATGATGAACAAAGGGCTGGAAGTGATAGAAGCGCACTGGCTGTTCAATGCGCCCGCCGATGCTATTCAAGTGGTGGTACATCCGCAGAGCGTGATCCATTCCATGGTGCAATACGTCGATGGCTCGGTGCTGGCGCAGTTGGGCAATCCCGACATGCGCACACCCATCGCATATGCGCTGGCTTATCCCGAGCGCATTGAATCCGGTGTCGCACCGCTCGATCTATTTCAAATTGCCAAATTCGATTTCGTCGCGCCCGATTTCGCGCGATTCCCTTGCTTAACTTTGGCCTATCAGGCGCTACGAGCGGGCGGCACAACCCCGGCGCTGATGAATGCCGCGAACGAAATCGCGGTGGCCGCTTTCCTTGAGCGGCAGATCGCTTTCCTCGACATCCCGCGCTTGATCGAAGCGGTGCTGGGCAAAGTGGCGCGTGCCGAAGTGCAAACGCTGCAAGATTTGCTGGATGCGGATGCGGCGGCGCGCTGCGCGGCGCAGGAATGGATAACGCGATGACCACTTTGCTTGCTTTTATTGTCGCAATCGCTGTGCTGGTGGTGTTCCATGAACTGGGACATTTTCTGGTTGCGCGCTTGTTTGATGTGAAGGTGATGCGCTTTTCGGTGGGTTTCGGCAAGGTGATTTACAGCAAACGTTTTGGCAACGGCGAAACCGAATGGGTGATCTCCGCCATTCCCTTGGGCGGCTACGTCAAAATGTTGGACGAAAACGAAGGCGATGTCCCGCCCAACGAATTACGCCGCGCTTTCAACCGCAAACCTGTGTTGCAACGTATGGCGATTGTGGTCGCGGGGCCGCTGTCCAATCTTGCGCTGGCGGTGGTTTTTTATTTCGCACTGTTCGTTTACGGCGTGCCGGGTGTCAAGCCGGTGCTGGGCGAAGTGGCAGCGAACACGCCCGCCGCCAGTGCTGGATTACACCAGCGGGAAACCATCGTCAGCATCAACGGGCACTCCGTGCCGAGCTGGCAGGAAGTGCGCTGGTTGTTGCTCGATCTGGTATTGCAGCAGCAGGTGGCGAATCTCGAAGTAAAAAATGACCAAGGCGAAAAATTCTTTCGTCAGTTGCAGATGAGCGGTCTGAGCGCGAGTGATCTGGATGGCGACTTCATGCACAAGCTTGGCCTGCATCCGTTTCAGCCGCCGGTGTATGCCGTCATCGGCAAACTGATAGAAGGCGGAGTAGCGCAACGCGCCGGGCTGCAAGTGAACGACCGCGTGTTGAGTGCCAACGGACAGGAACTGGCGCTGTGGAGCGATTGGGTGAATATCGTGCGTGCCAATCCCGGTAAACCGATGGAAATAGAAATCGAGCGTGCGGGCGCGCGCATGAAACTTAGTTTAATTCCAGAGGTCTTCGAGGAGTCCGGTGAAAAAATCGGTCGGGTCGGCGCTGCCGCCTTTATTGACCGCGCCGTATTTGAAGCGATGTTGGTCGAGGTCAGTTATCCGCCTGTCGCCGCAGCGCGGGAGGCACTGCGCAAAACTTGGGAAACGGCCATCGTGAGTTTGAAGATGATGGGCAAGATGGTAATGGGCGAGGTGTCGATGAAAAATCTCTCGGGGCCCATCACTATCGCCGATTATGCCGGGCAATCGGCGCAGATGGGGTTGGGCGCATATATCGGTTTTTTGGCGCTGATCAGTATCAGCTTGGGAATCCTGAATCTGTTGCCCATCCCGTTATTGGATGGCGGGCATTTACTGTATTATGCGGTCGAGTTTTTGAAAGGTAGTCCGGTGCCGGACAGTCTGTGGGAAGCGGGACAGAAAGTCGGCATCGCACTCTTGGTTACCATGATGGCTTTTGCGTTATACAACGACATTAGCCGCCTGATATTGGGTTGACATAACAATGGATTTTAAAAGATTGGCGGGAGTGCTTCCGCTCCTGTTTGCGGCATCCGTATGGGCTGTCGAACCCTTTGTTATCAAGGATATTCGCGTCGAAGGCATACAGCGTACCGAAGCCGGGACGGTGTTCAGCTATTTGCCGGTCAAGGTCGGTGATACGCTGGACGACGAGCGGGCCACCGCTTCTTTGCATGCGCTGTTTATGACCGGATTCTTCAAGGATGTGGAGCTGAAAGCGGATCAGGGTGTGCTGGTGGTGGTGGTCAAAGAACGCCCGACGGTGGACAGTGTCGAGATTAACGGCGTGAAGGATTTCCCCAAAGACCAATTGGCCGAAAACCTCAAAATGGTGGGCTTGGGGCAGGGACGGATTCTGGACAAGTCGGTGCTGGATAAAGCGGTGCAGGAGTTGAAGCGCCAATATATCGCGCGCGGCAAATATGCGGTTGAAGTGAAAGCGACCGTCAAAGAACTGGAACGCAACCGGGTCGAAGTGAGCCTGGATGTGACCGAGGGCGAAGCCTCCAAGATTCGCCGCATCAATATCGTGGGCAACCGCAATGTGGCGGAAGATGAATTGCTGGATATGATGAAGCTGAGCACGCCGGGCTTGTTTAGCTGGTTTACCAAAAACGACCAGTATTCCAAACAAAAACTGTCTGCCGACATCGAAAGTATCCGCACTTTTTACATGAACTCCGGTTATATGGATTTTGCGGTTGAATCCACGCAAGTGTCCATTTCGCCGGACAAGAACGATATTTTCATCACACTGAATATTGCGGAAGGCGAGAAATACACCTTCTCCAAAATTTCGGTCGCCGGATCGCAAACCGTGGTTACCCACGACGAAGTGCGCAAGCTGATCGCCATCCAGCCGGGCGATGTGTTTTCGCGCGAAGTGTTGACCGAATCCAACCGCAAGATCAGCGAGCGCTTGGGAGAAGACGGGTACGCTTTCGCCAACGTGAACCCGATTCCCGAGGTGGACAAGGAAAAACATCAGGTCGCGTTTACTTTCGTGGTTGATCCGTTGCAGCGCACTTACGTCAGGCACATCAATATTTCCGGCAACGAAAAAACCCGTGACGAAGTGATTCGGCGTGAACTGCGCCAGATGGAAGGCGGCTGGTTTGCTTCTTCCAAAATCAAGAAATCCAAGCAACGCATAGACCGGTTGGATTTTTTTGAAGAAGTGAATCTGGAGACCGTGCCAGTACAAGGAACCAACGACCAGATGGATGTCAATTTCTCGGTGAGGGAAAAATCCACCGGCAATTTCCAGATCGGTGCGGGTTACGGCAGCGACGGCTTTACTTTCAGCGGCAGCGTCACCCAAGCGAATTTGTTCGGTACGGGCAACTATCTTTCGACGCAGATCAACACCAGCAGCGTGAACCAGGTGTATTCCATTTCATATACCAACCCCTATTACACCGACGACGGCATCAGTCGCGGCTTTGATTTATACAAGCGCAGAACCAATACCACCAGCACTTATACCAGTGAGTATTATTCGAACACGCTGGGAGCCGGGGTCAGGTACGGCGTTCCGACCAACGACGATGAAGCGTTTCAATACGGGATTTCCGCCGAAAAAACCGAGCTAACCTTGACCGACAGCAGCCCGCAACGTTACATCGACTACATCAACACATTCGGCGACACAACCAGCAACCTGCTCGGCACCATTGGCTGGACGCGCGATACGCGGGACAGTGCGATCTATACCACCGAAGGTTCGACACAACGCGCGTTCATCGAAGCCTCCACGCCGGTTTCGGCGCAGAGGTTTTACAAACTCAGCTACGCGCAGCAGTGGTTTCATGCGTTGAGCCCGAATTTGACGTTGCGTCTGAACGGCGAACTGGGTTACGCCGACGGTTACAGCGGTATGCAGCTTCCCTTCTTCAAGAACCTGTATGCGGGCGGCAATAGTTCGGTGCGCGGCTACGACTACGGCTCGCTCGGCCCCAGGGATTCGAGCGGCAACTCGCTGGGCGGCAACCGCCGCGTGGTGGGTAACGCCGAAGTATTGTTCCCGTTCCCGGGAATGGAGAAGGAAAAATCGGTGCGCTGGAGTGCCTTCCTGGACGGGGGCGCGATTTACGGCGACGGCGGTCAAGTTCCGGGTTCGATGGGAATGCGCTATTCTATGGGCTTGGGCGTGATCTGGTTTTCGCCCGCAGGTCCCATTCAGATCAGTTGGTCCAAGGCGTTGAATGATCAGCCGCAAGACAAGTTGAGGAACTTCGACTTTTCGATCGGCACCACATTCTAAGCGGAGTGCATGAGGGGGCGCGGCTGGTGCAGACCGCCCCGCGAGGAGGCAAAATGAAAAGACTAATCAGTTTCGCAGTTCTGTTGACGAGTTGTCTGGCGATGGCCGAAGCGGGCGATTTCCGCATCGGTATCGTGGATACCGAACGTATCCTGCGCGAATCCGAGCAGGCAATCCGCGCGGAAAAGAAAATCGAAAAAGAATTTTCGGTTCGCGATCAGGAAATCAAAAAACTCATCAAACAAGTCCGGGACGCACAAGAGTCGCTGGAAAAAGACGGCAGCAAACTTTCCGATTCCACCAAACGTATCAAAGAGCGCGAAATCGCCAACCTGAATTTGCAGTTGCAAACGCAGCAGCGCGAGTTTCGCGAAGACTTGAACCTGCGCAAAAACGAAGAACTG
>JAGVNQ010000307.1 GCA_020053195.1 Sideroxydans sp. | reverse complement strand
TATTGATGTAGGCGGCACGAATTTCCGGCTGGGCGTGGTGCGGGACGCGCACGTGGTTTGGGAGCAACGTGTTCAGGCCGACTTCGCCGGACTGTGTCGCACCTCGTCTCAGCGCGATGCGATGGATAACATTCAGCGGACGTTGCTCGATGCCGTCGCCCAAGCGCGCGCCGCTTATCCAGATGTCAGCGCTATCGGCATCGGCTTCCCCGGTTTCATTGATCCGCACACGCGTTGGGTGCTGTCCTCGCCCAATCTTCCCGGCTTGCTCAATGTGGATTTTGTCGCGCCGTTGCAAGCGGCTTGCGGCCTGCCTGTGGTGCTGGAAAACGACGCGGCGGCGGCGGCTTTCGGCGAATATGTTTTATCCGGCAAGATGCAAGGCGATCTGGTTTACATCGGGCTGGGCACGGGCGTGGGCGGCGGGCTGGTGTTGCGCGGAAAATTGCATGGCGGCACACATGGTATGGCGATGGAAATCGGCCATCTGATTGTCGAGCCTGCTGGTCGCCCGTGCGGATGCGGCAATCGTGGCTGTCTGGAGCAATACGCCTCGGCCAGCGGCGTACAGCAAAGTTATTTTGCTGCAACCGGAATCAAGTTGCCCGCCACCGAAATTGCCAAACTGGCCGAATGTCAGGAAAGCGCGGCCATGCGCGCGTTCGAGCATGCCGGAGAAACTCTGGCTGCCGCGCTCGCCCATATCGCCAAGGTGGTGGATGTGGGCGAAGTGGTGATAGGCGGCGGCATGAGTGCGGCGTGGCCGCTGCTGCACTCCGCCTTCGAGCGCCGTCTTGAGCACGACTTGATTCCCGCCCTGCGCGGCAAGTTGCACGTGACTGTTTCGCAGGCACAGGATCAGGCTGGCATCATCGGTGTGGCGATGTTGGCGCGGGATGCAGTGTTGTAGTGTTGTAGTGTTGTAGTGTTGTAGTGTTGTAGGTTGGGCAAAGCGCAGCGTGCCCAACAAATTTGTTCGCACTGTTTATGTTGGGCACGCTACGCTTTGCCCAACCTACCAAAGCCCAACCTACGAAAGCTGAACCGTCCCTGTTCTTTGATAGAATCAAAACCTCAATGCGTCACCAACCCCTCAGGAATATAGCGTGACTCTACTCAGCAAACCTTTTATCCCCAAGCAACATAGCATTCTTAAAATGCCACCGCTGGGCACGGATGCCATCAGTGTGATGGAAGATTTTCGTCGTTATTTCGGCCACACCTTGGGCTGGGATAAATCCACGTTGTCCGGCTTTCCCGTTTATTCGTCGCTGGCGGCCACGTTGCGTGACCGGCTGATCGAGCGCTGGCGGCATACGCAGCGCGCTTACGACGAATCGAATTGCAAGCAGGCGTATTACCTTTCGCTGGAATTTCTGATGGGCAGGGCGATGGGCAATGCCATGCTCAATCTCGACATGCAGCAAGAGGTGGCCGAGGCGATGCACAATTTCGGCGTGGTGCTGGAAGATGTGCAGGATCAGGAAAGTGATGCGGGGCTGGGCAACGGCGGCTTGGGCAGGTTGGCCGCGTGTTTTCTGGATAGCTGCGCCACGTTGCAATTGCCGG
The DNA here is from genome assembly GCA_020053195.1 of Sideroxydans sp. Classification (GTDB taxonomy): domain Bacteria; phylum Pseudomonadota; class Gammaproteobacteria; order Burkholderiales; family Gallionellaceae; genus Sideroxyarcus. Next base: position 2,480 of record JAGVNQ010000307.1, on the reverse strand, counting down.
TGACCGGCTACGGCTTGCGTTACGAATACGGCATGTTCCGTCAGCGGCTGGAGCACGGTTGCCAGATCGAAGACCCGGACCACTGGTTGCGCAACGGCAACGCGTGGGAAGTGGAGCGCCCGGAATACGCGGTGCGCGTCAAATTTGGCGGGCACACTGAGATGCACAAAGATGCCGACGGCAAGCTGCACGTAACCTGGATGGAAACGCAGGATGTGATGGCTGTGCCGTTCGATATGCCGATTCCCGGCTACCGCAACGGCACGGTGAACACCCTGCGTTTGTGGAAATCGACGGCGACCGAAGAATTTAATCTGGACGAATTTAACGCGGGCAGCTACACCGAGGCGGTGGCCGCGAAAAACGCGGCGGAGCACATCACCATGGTGTTGTACCCCAACGATGCCAGCGAAAACGGCAAAGAGCTGCGCCTGCGCCAGCAATATTTTTTGGCTTCGGCCAGTTTGCAGGATGTGTTGCGCCACTGGGTGCGCAAATACGGCAACGACTTCTCGCAGTTCGCCGCAAAGAATGCTTTCCAGTTGAACGATACGCACCCTACTTGTGCGGTGGCGGAACTGATGCGCTTGTTGATGGACGAACACGGGCTGGGCTGGAACGAGGCTTGGGCGATTACCAGCGAAACCACGGCCTACACCAACCACACGCTGTTGCCGGAAGCGCTGGAGAAATGGCCGGTGAGTATGTTTGGTCGTTTGTTGCCGCGCCTGCTCGACATCATTTTCGAAATCAACGCGCGTTTTATGGAGAAAGTTTCCTTGCGCTGGGCTGGCGATGTGGCGCGCCAGCGCCGCATGTCCATTATCGAGGAAGGCGGCACGCCGCACGTGCGCATGGCGTATCTGGCGGTGGTGGCCTGTCATTCGGTGAACGGCGTGGCGGAGTTGCATTCCCACTTGTTACAGCAGCATCTTTTCCATGATTTTTATGAACTGTGGCCGCAGAAATTCAACAACAAAACCAACGGCGTTACGCCGCGCCGCTGGATGGCTTGGAGCAACCCGGAACTTTCCGCGCTGATTGACGCGACCATTGGCGATGAATGGCGCACCGACTTGTCGAAATTACAGGTGTTGTCGCAGTTCGCCGACGACCCGGCCTTCCGCGAAAAATGGCGCGAGATCAAGCTCAACAACAAGCATCGTCTGGCCGCGATGGTGCAGCGCGATTGCGGGGTGATCTTCGACACCACGGCGCTGTTCGACGTGCAGGTGAAACGCATCCACGAATACAAGCGGCAGTTGCTCAACATGCTGCATGTCATCCACTTGTATGACCGCATCAAACGCGGCGACACCGCCAACTGGACACCGCGCTGCGTGCTGATTGGCGGCAAGGCCGCGCCCGGTTACGTCATGGCCAAACGCATCATCCGGCTGGTGACGGCGGTGGCCGATGTCATCAACCACGACCCCGCGACCGACGGCTTGTTGCAACTGGTGTTCCTGCCCGACTACCGTGTGTCGGCCATGGAAGTGATTTGTCCCGCCGCCGATCTTTCCGAACAAATCTCCACGGCGGGCAAAGAAGCCTCCGGCACCGGCAACATGAAATTCATGATGAACGGCGCGCTGACCATAGGCACGCTGGACGGCGCGAACATCGAAATACGCGAAGAAGCCGGAGACGAAAACTTCTTCCTGTTCGGCCTGACCGCCGAGCAAGTCGAAGCCACGCGCGGCCATTACGATCCAAAGTCAATCGTCGCGGGCGACCACGATTTGCAGCGCGTGCTCCACCTGCTGCGCAGCAACCACTTCAACCTGTTCGAGCCGGGCTTGTTCGACCCCATCCTGCAAGCCCTGCTCGACCCGCACGACCCGTGGCTGACCCTGGCCGACTTCCGCAGCTACATCGATGCCCAGAGCAAAGTGAGCGAAGCCTATCAGGATCAGGAAAGCTGGACGCGCATGAGCATCATCAACACCGCCACCAGCGGCAAATTCTCCAGCGACCGCACCATCATGGACTACAACCGCGACGTGTGGCGGCTGCCGCAGGTGCAACCGCACGACGAGTGAGGCGGGCAACCCAAAATGGCGTTTCTCATTTGCCACCTTGACGGGAAGGCGCGCCAATAGGCGATCTACATGCATAGCATCGCGTAGATGCCCGTATTTACTGGCTTCGCACGAAGGTGTGTTTTTGAAAAGCGGAAATGAGACCTTTGAACTCGGATTGTTCATTAGCGCCGTCATTCCGGCGAAGGCCGGAATCCAGTCAAAAAAAGAAACTGCGAAGCAGACATAACCAAGATTTCGTCCCACTGCGTGGGAATTTTTATTGAATCATCTGGATTCCGGCCTACGCCGGAATGACGAAATTTTTCTAATGGACTATCTGGGTTGAAACTCGGCATTGACCTCGGCGGCAGCAAGATCGAAATCATCGCGCTGGATGAAACCGGACGCGAACTGTTGCGCCGCCGCGCGCCCACGCCGCAGGGCAATTATGCCGCG
>JAGVNQ010000165.1 GCA_020053195.1 Sideroxydans sp. | reverse complement strand
CTCCACGACCGGTACAACAGGCACGACGCAAAAGTAATTTATTCGAGTCAAAAAAATCCCCGGCGTTGCGCCGGGGATTTTTTTGCCCAATTTTCGGGGTTTATGCCAAGTTAGACCGGCAGCACCATGTTAAAACTCACCTGGCCTTCCGCACTTTCTCCGAGTTGCAAATCACCGCCGTGCGCACGTGCGATCTCGCGTGCCAAACTCAACCCCAGTCCCGTGCCTTCGATGTTGCGGCTGCGAGCGGGGTCGGCGCGGTAGAAACGTTCGAACAACATGGTGCGATCCGCAGCGGCGATGCCGTGCGAGGCATTCGTTATCCGTACTTCCACGCTTTGGTCGCCCGGCGTTGCCGCAAGGCGGATCCAGCCGCCATTAATGTTGTATTTGATTGCGTTGCTGACCAGATTGAGCAACGCTTGGCGCAGCAGATCGGCATCGGCTTCCAGCTTGATGCCGGGAGCGATGCTCTCTTCCACCAGCAACTGCGGCGCGAGCATGCGCGCATCCTCGACCAGGTCTTGCAGCGATGCCGAGAGATTGAACGGCCTGCGATGCAGGCGCAGCCGTCCGGCATCGGCTTGTGCCAGCAACAGCAATTTTTTGGAGATGCCGGACAGGCGGCGCACTTCATCCAGAATGCCGGACAGCACAATCTGGATGGGTGAACCCGCTTCCGCTTGGTTGATCGCCTGTTCGAGCTGGCCTTGCAAAATCGCCAGCGGTGTTTTTAATTCATGCGCGGCATCGCCGGAAAAACGCGAAGCCTGATGGAAGCTGCGCTCCAGCCGCTCCAGCATCTCGTTGAACACCGCGATTAGTTCGGCGAAGTCGCGGTCTTCGGGGCAGGTGGGAATACGTTGATCCAAGCCTTGCGCGGTGACGCGGCGGATGGTGGCGGTGAGGCGCTGTATCTGCGTTTGGTCGTTGGCGATGTGGCGTGTGTTGGCCTTGATCCACAGGCTCATCAAACGCAACAAATTGCGCGCGATGGGGTGCGAATCATCGACCAGTTGTTGCAACATATCGCGGTGTATGGGCAACACGCGGCTGGCGGTTTTGGCGATGACGTAAGCGGAAGGATGGGTGTCGTCGATGGCCGACATTTCACCCACGGAAACGCCCGCCGCGAGTTCGCGCACCTCGGGCGAGTTAGGCGAATCAAAGCGCAAAGAAAGCGCGCCGGACAGCAACACAAACACGTGCTGGTTAGCGCGTTGCGGCGACAGCAAAATCTCTCCCGCCGCCAACTCGCGCACCGCCGCACGCCCCAACACCCGGCGCAAAATATCCTGCGGCACATCGCGGAATAATTCGGTTTGAGCAAGCTCGGTGAGAGAGGTGTTCATCAGTCAATTTCCAGAAATTTAATAACTAACCCAAACGGAAAATTTTCAAAACCCAACATCATGGAAACGCCCGTCAATCGGCGTTCTACACCGCATACCTCGTGTAGATGCCCGTCGATAGGGCATCTACAGCAAAATAACCGTGGATTGCCCCCTATTTTTCTCCTTGATTCCGTCGCCCAGCGCGCCTGAGACGGGTTTGCGGTTGACTTTGATGAGCTTGGGCGGCGGGCAGGCCGAGGGGACGTTTTCGATAACTTGCAGGAAGACTTTGAGCTCGATCACGATCTTGTAGCGCTTGCCCTCGAACTCGGCCATGAACACAGCCCGGTCGTTGCCTACGTATTCCGGTTCGGCATCGTAGCCGTAGGCAGTTCTCCCAGTATTAGACGTTCCGGTAATGATCTTCCCATGCTTAGTGCCTTCCAGCAGGGTGGTTTTGATGGTCTTCAGGTCGATGTTCTCTGCGCCCTTATTCCACTCCAGATACACCGCCAACATACCAGCTGGATCAACCGCGCGCATCGCCGATTGCGGATCGCCGACGCTTTCGGTTTGTTTGCACAATTTGAGAATGTAGTCGGGTTGCGTCGCATCTGCCGTTGTCGCTTGAGCCAGCACGATAGGCGTTTGTTGAGAGTGGATAGTGGGGCCAGGTCTCGCCTTTTGCCCCATCCTCTCCATTGACGAATCTTGCTGCTCCGCTATTACCGTAGGCGAAACCATTCCCGAAATCACAAACGCAAAAAATGATAGCAACAATTTCATATCAATCCTTTCTCAAGCGAGGTTCGAAAATCACAAGTTACGCAGGTCTTGTCTTTTGCCTCATCAGTTTCATTGTCGCAACAAGGCGCGGGATTTGTCTGTTTTTCGCGCCGGCAATTGTTGTTGTTTGAGGTATTATTTTTTTCTCCAGTTGCAGCTTCTGCAGGCCGTTTGAAATGAGCTGCACAATTTCAAAACCCAACATCACGGGAACGCCCGCCAATCGGCGATCTACACCGCGTACCGCGTGGAGATGTCCGTCGATAGGGCATCTACAGCATACCTGCAAATTTAATTCCCTCTCCCGCTGGCGGGAGAGGGTTAGGGAGAGGGGCGGTGAGTAAGCAGCAAATTTATTGCATCGCACACACCCTCTCCCCCAGCCCCTCTCCCGCCAGCGGGCGAGGGGAGTAAGTCGCTGTAACGAATTTTTTCAAGACCCGCCCAACTTCCTGAACCGATAGCCTATGCCGCGCACGCTTTCAATTGGCGACTCGCCGTCGTTCGCCAGACCGATCTTCTTGCGGATACGCTGTATGCACACATCAACGATGTTGGTGCTGGGGTCGAAGTCGTAGTCCCACACGTGTTCGAGGATTTGCGTGCGGGTGAACACTCGGCCCGGCGAGCGCATCAGGTATTCGATCAAATTAAATTCGCGCCCGGTCATATCCACCGTCTGTCCTTTCCACGTCACTTCGCGCGAAATGCGATCCAGACGCAGGTCGCCCACGGCCAGCACGTTTTGCCGCTCGCCGGAAATCCGCCGCAGCATGGCGTGAATACGCGCCACCAGTTCTTCCACGAAAAACGGTTTGGACAAATAATCGTCCGCGCCCAGATTCAGCCCTTCGATGCGGTCGTCCAGTTCGTTGCGCGCGGTGAGCAGAATCACCGGCGTGGTGCTGCCCGCTTTACGCAAGCCTTTAAGAATGGACAAGCCGTCGCGTCCCGGCAGCATGATGTCGAGCACGATCACGTCATAAATCCCGCTGCTGGCCTTGTCGTAACCGTCGTTGCCGTTGTCGCAATGATCCACGGCAAAGCCATGTTCCTTCAGTCCGGCACACACAAAATCGGCGATCTTTTTTTCGTCTTCAATCAGCAGCGTCTTCATCTATGTTTCCTATCTTGTGAGAGCTTAAATTCAAAGTCAAAAACGTTTGCCACAGAGAACACAGAGAACACAGAGAAGTCAGCAGCTTTGAATGACGGCCTTGAGATGAGCAAGTGAGCTGTGATGTTTACGCGGCTTTCTCTGTGATCTCTGTGTTCTCTGTGGCTAAAAGGTTTGGCTGTTCCGCATTATCCGCACGCGCCGGATGATAAACACAAACATGACAATTTTGTAATGCGTCGGCGGGGTCGGCTGCAATCCGGGGTGGCGAGAATGCCAACCATGCCGGAAACGAACCGTTTTGACCGTGGAAATCTAAGCCGGACAAACAGGAATAAAACAGGATTTCACGCGGAGGCGCGGAGAACGCGGAGAAAAACATTGCCGGAGAGAGAGTTGTGTTCTCCGCGAACCCCGCGCCTCCGCGTGAGAAATTCTTGTCATATTTGACATCGTTTAACCGATAAGTGACTAACCACACCTTGGAGAATTGCCATGATAAATGCCGCCAAAAAAACCGCCGCCGAATTCCGCGAAACTGCCGCCGCCACCGGCGGCGGTCGTACCGCGCTGAAGCTGGCGCACCAATCCATTTTTCCAAGCGCCATCGCCCGGCGGCTGGCGTTATCCGAAAGCGGTTTTGTGTTTGACCCGGTGTCGGGTCAGAGCTTCACCGTAAACGAGGCCGGGCTGGCCGTGTTGCGTCTGGCGCAGGTGGAAGAGGACGTGGCAAAACTATTGAGCAAGCTGGCGGAGCAATTTGATGCGACAGCAGAAGAAATCAAACGCGACGCGCTGGATTTCGCCGAGCGTCTGAAGGACTTTATCAAATGAAAAATACATTTGAGCCACGGATGCACACGGATGAAACACGGATGAATCGCGGCTTGTTCTGCCATTCGTACTCTCCAATACGCATGTCGAACAACACAGGGTTTTATCCGTGGTTATCCGTGTGCATCTGTGGCTTTAAAAGGAATTCAAAATGAACCTCACCGTCGCCATCACCGGCATGAACGCGCGTGCCGACAACCCCGGACCTGGCCTCGCGGTGGCGCGTTGTCTGCGCGAAAGTGATGCGGGGACGCGCATCGTGGGCTTGGGTTACGAGGCGCTGGATCCCGGTTTGTACCACCGGGGTTATGTGGACGCGGGTTACCTGCTGCCGTATCCGTCGCACGGCGAAGATGCCCTGCTGGCGCGGATTTTGGAATTACACCAGCGTGAGCATATTGATGTATTGATCGCTTGTCTGGATTCGGAAATGTTGAGTTTCGCGCGTATCGAGGCCGAGCTGAATAACGCGGGCATACGCACTTTTCTGCCCGACGCGCAGCAACTGGCATTGCGCAACAAAGATCGCTTGCCCGAGCTGGGCGAACGCGCCGGATTGTCCGTGCCGCAGACGCAGTCGGTTTATCAATCCGCGTTTTTTTATGGCTGCGAAGCGGAAGGCTGGCGCTACCCGCTGATGGTTAAAGGGCTGTTTTACGATGCCAAGCTGGCGCACAACGCCGACGAGGCGGTGGTGGCTTTCCAGCGCATCGCGGCGGAATGGGGCTTGCCGGTGCTGGTGCAAAGTTTGGTGCCGGGCGAAGAAGTCAATCTGGCGGGCGTGGGTGACGGCAAAGGTGGCTTGGCGGGCGCGGTGATGATGAAAAAACGCGCGCTCACCGACAAAGGCAAAGGCTGGGCGGGCATTTCCATTTACGACGAAGAGCTATTGCAAAGCGCGCAACGCTTCTGCGCCGCCACCCGCTGGCGCGGTGGCTTCGAGCTGGAAATGTTGCGCGACGAAAAAGGCGGCTTACACCTGATCGAAATCAACCCGCGATTTCCGGCGTGGATTTATTTGTCTGCGGGCGTGGGGCGCAACCTGCCGGAACTCCAAGTGAAGTTGGCACAGGGGCAGCGTGTGTTGCCTTTGCTGCCCGCTCCCGCCGGAATCTGGTTTATCCGTTATGCGGAAGAAGTCATCGTGTCGCTGGCCGAATTTGAAAACATTATCGTGCGGGGCGAAACCCGAGAAGCGGGAGAACTGCAATGCGCTTGAAAGAAAAAAAACGTAACTGGGTCGCGCCCGTCATCGTGCGCCACACCGCTTCCGGCATGAACAAATTCGGCGGCAAACGCGAAGCGGCGCACCGCGACGAAATCGCCGGGGTGCCGGTGGCGGAACTGGTGGCGCAATACGGTTCGCCGTTGTTTGTGTTGTCCGAAGAACACTTGCGCCAATCGGTGCGCCGCATCCGCCGCGCGTTCACCACGCGTTACCCCAAAGTGCGCCAGGCGTGGTCGTACAAAACCAATTACCTGGGCGCGGTGTGTTCCGTCTTGCATCAGGAAGGCTGCGATGCTGAAGTGGTGTCGCAGTTTGAATACGACAAAGCGCGCGAACTTGGCGTACCCGGCAACCACATCTATTTCAACGGCCCGCACAAACCGCGCGCCGCGCTGGAACGCGCCGTGGCGGAAGGCGCGCATATCCACATTGACCACTTGGACGAGTTGTCCATGCTGGAAGACGTGGCGCGCGCGGCGGGCGTTAAAAAATTTCCGGTCACCATCCGATTAAATTTCGACACCGGCTTCACCGACACTTGGAGTCGTTTCGGATTTAATTTGGAAAACGGCCAAGCCATGGAAGCCGCCAAACTGATCGCCGCCAGCCCGTATTTGAAACTGACCGGCCTGCACAACCACATCGGCACGTTTATCACCGATGTGCGCGCTTACGCCGCGCAGTCGCGCATTTTGCTGGCGTTTATGCAGCAGGTGGAGGCCGAAACGAACTGCACTATCGCCTCGCTCGACATTGGCGGCGGCTTCGCCTCGCGCAACGCGTTGCAAGGCGTGTATCTGCCGCCGGAACAAATCACCCCGCCCATCGAACAATACGCCGAAGCGATTTGCACCACGCTCAACGATGGCCTGAAAAACCGCGAAGCAGAAGGCAAACCCATGCCGGAATTAATTCTGGAAAGCGGGCGCGCCGTGGTGGACGAAGCGGAATGGCTGATCGCCAGCGTGGTAGCCAATAAACGCCTGCCGGACGGGCGGCGCGGGCTGGTGGTGGATGCGGGCGTGAACATTTTGTTCACCGCGTTTTGGTACAACCACGAAGTGCGCACCGCGCGTCCGGTGGAAGGCATCCCGGAAGAAACCGTGATCTACGGCCCCTTGTGCATGAACATCGACGTGGTGCGCCAGTCGGTGAAATTGCCGCCGCTAAAAACCGGCGACCTGCTGTCGTTCTGGCCGGTGGGCGCGTACAACAACACGCAATGGATGCAGTTCATCGCCCTGCGCCCCGCCGTGGTGATGGTGCGCATGAACGGCAAAGTGGAAGTGGTGCGCGAAGCGGAAAAACTGCACGACGTGAACGGGCCGGAAAGAGTGCCGACGGATTTGGGCGGGGGATTT
>JAGVNQ010000343.1 GCA_020053195.1 Sideroxydans sp. | reverse complement strand
GTCCGACCTACGAAAAGTCGTGCGCCCTCAACGTTTCTGCAATTGCGAAAATGACGCGCCTTCCTGTTGTTCATATCGTCCGGCAGTAAGCCTGTGGTATCTTTCAGTTCATCGTCCTTGATGCACTACTGAAGCCATGAGCCTGCTCTCTTTGATCGCCGCGTTGTTTTTGGAGCAACTGCACCCGCTGTCCTCGCGCAAATATCTGTTCAACTGGCTTGCCAGCTATGTGGATTTTTTCCAGCGCAACTTCAATGCGGGTGAACAAAAACACGGGCGCATCGCGTGGATTCTGGCGATGGCCGCGCCGCTGGTGCTGGTCTCGACTTTGAACTGTTTGCTGCTGGATGTGCATCCGCTGTTCGCGTGGGCGTTCAGCGTGCTGGTGCTGTATCTCACCATGGGCTTCCGCCAGTTCAGCCACTACTACACCGACATCCACAAAGCGCTGCGCGAAAACCAGTTGGATAAAGCGCGCGGCCTGCTCGGTGAATGGCTGGGCAAATCCTGCCTCGAACTGAGCCACGAAGAAGTGGCGCGCGTCACCATCGAACAAGCGCTGCTGTGCTCGCACCGCAACGTGTTCGGCGTGGTGTTCTGGTTCGTCGTGTTCATGATGCTGGGGCTGGGGCCGATAGGCGCGATTTTGTACCGCCTCGCCTCGTTCATGCACATGCGCTGGGGCACGCCGGACGAAGCCGAACTCGGCAACTTCGGCACCTTCGCGCGCCAGACGTACCATCTGGTGGAATGGCTGCCGCTGCGCCTCACCGCCAGCACCTTGGCCATCGTCGGCAATTTTGAAGACACCGTGTATTGCTGGCGCAATCAGGCATCCAGCTGGCCTGACCCGGAAACCGGCATCCTGCTCGCCAGCGGCGCGGGCGCGCTGGGCGTGAAGCTGGGACAAACCATCATGCAAGACAGCGAACCCGTGTTCCGCCCCGAGCTCGGCACCGGCGACGAAGCCGATGCCGACTACATGCAAAGCGCCATCGGATTAGTGTGGCGCGCCATGGTGTTTCAGCTGCTGATGCTGTTGCTGCTGACGGTGGCGAATTTGCTGGGGTGATTTTTCCTGTAAGGCCGACGTTTTATGCATAGACAATCTTCGTGTGTATCCGTTGCGGCCACACTTGTTTGCCTGCTGTATTGCGGTATCGCATTTTGCGCAGAAACGTTATGCAGCTATTCCACCTACCAATGGAACGTGCGCGAGCGCAAGTCGGTGGGGCATGTCAATGTGGTTAAGCCGTACCGCGAGCTGACGGCGGCGGAGAAAGACGGCGCGAGCGGCTGCACGGTGTGCGAGGAAGATCAGGTTGAATTAACGTTCGACGGCTTGCGCCCGATCAAGGTGTGCAAACACATCGCGCCGCGCGTGCAAAAAATTATCGGCGAGCTGCAACGCCGGCATGCGCCGCTGCAAGATGTGGTTGCCTACCGCGTCGGCATGACGCGCGGCGAGGTGGATCAGGCGGGCAACCGCACCGGCTTCAGCAACCACTCGTTCGGCGTGGCGCTGGACATCAACACCGACCACAACGGTCTCTACGATAACTGCATCACCATCACCCCGTCCTGCCGCTTAATCAAAGGCGGTAAATGGGAACCCGGCCGGGAATTCAGCCTGACCGGGGATTCCATGATCGTGCGGGAATTCAAACGCAACGGATTTTTGTGGGGCGGCGAAATCGCCGGAAAGCAAAAAGACTTCATGCATTTTTCGCCGACGGGATATTAGAAGTTGATGTAGAGCATCGCTCTTGACGGCATTTACGCGCGAATTTATGTAGGTCGGGCTTTAGCCCGACATGTCGGGTTGAAACCCGACCTACAAAACCGTTCTGCTCGTTGGTATCGGCCCAAGACGTTCTGCAACACCACGCTTGCCCGCAAGCCAACAAATACGGGCATCTACAGGCATCGCATGCTGCGGATCGCCTATTGGCGCGGCTTGCGGCGAGGGTTACAAAGTATCCAGCCAATCCCCGGCCTTCTTTTCGATGCGGGTCATATCGTCGTTGCTTAACAGCGGTTCGATTTTGGGCGCGTTGATGGTGGCTCCTTCGCCCACATAAATAAATCCGGTCACCTCTTCCAGCAGCGGCGCGTAGAAACGCGCGCTGGTTTGCAAGTGCAGGTCGCCGTCAATTTTCAGCAGCTTCGCCGCAATCAACGTCACCGCCGCCGCCAGCGACAGGTGACCTTCAAGCAGCGTCAGTTCGGGCAGTTTCACGAACATTTCTACCGTGCCTTCGCTCATCACGTGAACCATTTTGGCGGGCGCGGAAATCCGTTCGGTGTGGGCGTAGTTGGTTTCTTGCGTGAGGATGCGCAGATCGGCCTGGTCACTCTTGACGTTGATGATTTTGGGGGCAAAAGCCAGCCGTCTTTTCGAGATATTTTCAAATGCCATGACGCTTCCTTTCGGGGTGACAAGTGGTGACTAAACGGGGAGTTAACCAAAATAATCCATTAGAGCAAAACCCGCTCCTTCCCCCTTGCAGGGGGAAGGTTGGGATGGGGGTAGAGTTGTGGAGC
>JAGVNQ010000255.1 GCA_020053195.1 Sideroxydans sp. | reverse complement strand
TGGAGTGTTCTTACACCGGACATTCGCCTATTTATACCGTGCCCGTAACACCCGCTGAATATGGGATTGCACAATGAGCGATCTCATCAAGCACTACCTGCAACTGGTCGGCATCGCCAAGACGTGGGCGATGAAGAACTTGCCGGGCTGGAGCGATGAGAGCCATCGCGATCTGCTGGCGCGTTATGGTGCTGTCCCTCTCCCCAGCCCTCTCCCGCAAGCGGGAGAGGGGGCGCGTGTGTCGGCCAAGACTTTGAATGTGCCGCAACTGGATGCGGTGCTGGGCGATTACGAGCGGCGCGGGTGGGATCGGAGCAAGCGCGTGTTTGCGAAAGACGGCGTGAATAAGAAAGTGCCGGAGCGCATCGCGTTCATAGTGAAGTTGTGGGGCAAGCTGGGCACGGCGGGCGAGTTGAAGGACACAAGCCGGAAGGCGCTGCTGGCTTTCTGCGTGCGGCAGGTTAAGCATGAAGTGCCCGATCTGGATAGCTTGAGCGTGAAAGAATGCCAGAGCATCAGCGAGGCTTTGAAGGGGTGGCTGGCGAGGGCTTAACGCCCGCGCCTGATACATCATGGACATCCCGGACATTGATCCCGATTTGCTCGATATTTTCCCACCGGTGTTGATCCAGGTGGTGCGGGCTTTGGGTATCGTGCGGGCGCGGGAGGTGTTGCTGGAATTCGGCGGCGGGAATGTTTGGGTGGGCAAGCATAGAAGCCGCAGCATGCGCTTGAGCGCCGAGGAGCTGGCGCGGATGCGCGAGTATCTGGCCGGGCACTTGGATCACACCGGGCGGCTGTATTTGCCCAAGGCCGACAAGCTGGTGAACTACGCCCGCGACGAGCAGATCAGGCGCGAGATGTTCAGGAAGAGCATTAAGCAGCAGTCGCGCGAATACAAGCTGTGCAACCGACAGATCATGAACATCCGCGCAGGCGAGCGCGATGATGTATCGACCGAGCAGAAAAGCAGGAAGTCGCTCTTGCTGAGCGATGATGAGTTGTCGGCGTTGACGACACTGGCCAAGACGCAGCTCGAACAGACGCACTACAACCCGGTGCTGGTGCGGGTGCTGAACAAGCTGGACAGGGCGAGAGTGGCGAACAGGGCGACGGGGGTAAAGTCGGCGCAGTTTGATTTGTTCGGGTAGTTTCGCATTTATCACCCCAACGTCTCAAGTAAACCCCATTTAAAAAGCACGCTGACCCGTTTAAAAACTCCGCGCACCTCTCTGCCCTGCCCATCACCCCATCCGATAAAGTGAAACGCTTAAATCGCGTTTAAATCGGCTTCACAGATTCACCCAGCGGGAAACATTTCCCGCGCTGTATTAAATCCTCTCTCCCGCGATGATGCGTTCCATATTCAGGAGCGCACATGCCGCATGCCAAACACAAATCTGCCAACAATTTCGCCGCCCTCACGTTTGAACTAGTGCCGGGTGCGGACGGGGTGACGACTGAGGCGCATCTTTTGCCGCCCGGCCCGTTCCGCTCTGACGATACTCGCCCGGAGGAGTGTGCTGCCTGGCTGTTGAACGCGCAGATCGCGGCGCGGGTGATCGCCCGTGCGGCTGCCCGCAAGACGGATACGGTGATCGCTTACGAGCATCAGGATTTGCATGCCAAAACCAACGGGCAAAAGGTGTTGGCAGCCGGTTGGATTTCAAACACGTTCGAATGGCGCGAGGGCAAAGGGCTTTATGCCGTCGATATTTACTGGACGAACGATGCGAAGCGCGAAATTGCCGCCAAGCAAATCCGCTATATCAGCGCACTTTTCTATTACGACGGGATCACCGGCGAAGTGCTGGAGATTGTTTCCGTTTCCGTGACAAACACCCCCGGAGTTGACGGCTTGGAGCCACTGGCCGCGCTGGCGCGCGCCGCTTTGACTCGCGGGGAATTTACCGATTTTTCAACCACAGGAGGAGCCGACATGGCCTTGACTGAACAGCAGGTGGCAGCGCTCACGAAGGAACGTGACGATGCAGGTACAAAACTGGCGGCTCTGACGATTGAGCACGCTTCCGCAACTACGAAACTGGCCGCGCTCACTGCCGAGAACGCGGAGCTGAAAACCAAGGTTGCCGCGATTGATGCCGAGAAGGCGGCGGCAGCGTTGGCGGCGGATAAGAAGGCGCACGGCGATTTGCTGCTGGCGGCGTTGACCGATGGCCGTCTTGTGCCCGCGCAGAAGGCTTGGGCGGAGAAGCAGCCTCTGGCGGCGCTGACGGAGTATCTGGATTCGACGAAGCCGCTGGCGATGTTGACGAAGCAGGTGGAAGACAAGACTGGCGCGGGCAATCACGGCCTGACCGATGTTGAGCTGGCGGCTTGCACGAAGATGGGGCTGACGGCGGAAGAGTTTGCAAAAAACAAGGCGAAGTAGCGGGGGCGCAACACCCCTCACCCTAGCCCTCTCCCGCCTGCGGGAGAGGGGATGAGTAAAGCGATATTTTAAGGAGATTTACATGTTCAAGAATTACGGTTTCATCGGCTTCAAATGGCTGGTTTTGGTGGCCTTTACGGTTTTGTGTGCGGGGCTGGTTTTGGCTGGGCATTCGGGCGCTGTCGGCGGTCACGCGGATGTGTTGTTCGGCCACTCGGATGCGGCTTTTATTGCATTTGGCGGGGTGACGCAGGTGCTGACTCAGGCGCAGATTAGTGCGCTGAACACGTCGATGCTGGCGCGCTTCAATCGTGGGCTGGCAACAAAAGATGAAGAGTGGATGCAGATTGCGAAGCGCATTGCCAGTAACGGGAAATCGAACACTTACGCGTGGATGTCGCAATTCCCAGCGTTCAAGGAATGGGTCGGCGCACGCACGCACAAGGTTGCGCTGAAGACGGCCTACGTGGTCGAAAACCGCAAGTTTGAAAACACGTTGGACATCCCGCGCGAGGATGTCGAAGACGATAACTATGGTCTGTATGGCGATCTGGCGGAAAGTTATGGCGTGTCTGTAACCGATCTGAAAAACGAGCTGGTGTTTAGCGCGCCAGCAACCGGTTTCGCCTCGCTGTGCTACGACGGACAGAATTATTTTGACACGGATCATCCGGTCTATCCGAGTGAAGATGGCTCTGGCGTGGCGACATTGGTCAGCAACATGCAGGCCGGGGCGGGCGAGCCGTGGATGTTGCTGTGTACAAAGCGCGCGCCGCAACCGTTCTATTTGCAGGAGCGCATGACCGCCGAGTTTGTGGCTAAAACCGGGGCGGCTAATTCGGACGGTGTGTTCGAGAACGATGTGTTCAGCTACGGCGGTCGCTGGCGCGGTGATGCTGTGTTCGGCTTCTGGCAGTTGGCGTTTGGCTCGAAAGCTGATCCCACGATTGCCAACTTCGAGGCGGCCTACAAGGCGATGCAGAAGTTCAAGGGCGACGGCAACCGTAAGCTGGGCATTCAGCCCGATTTACTGGTGTGTGGACCGGACAACCAGTCCGCGTTCGAGGCGATCTTGAAGGCCAGCCAGAATGCAGCTGGTGCAAGCAATATCAATTTCAACAAGGTGAAGTTGCTCTCTACGCCTTGGATGGCGGCTTAACTGAAATACCGTGAGAGAGGGGCAATGTGCCCCGCGAAGTGCTCCCCCGCACCGTGAGGTGCGGGGATGCGAGTGAAGACAATTTAAATGGAGGCTGAAATGGCTTTGAAAGAACTGTATGTGCGGGTGAATCTGAAGACGAAGTCGCAGAAGTTTTTCCGCTGCGGGGTGCAATTTACGCGCGAGTGGAAGTTGCTGACGGAGGTGGCGGATGTGACGGCGAAGCGTTTGCGCGAGGAGCAGATGCTGGAGGTGTCGGTGGAGCGCCCTGCGGATTATGTTGAGCCGGTTGTTGCTGCTCCAGCTGCTCCAGCTGCTCCGGTTGATCCGGTTGCGCCTACTGATCCGGCGCTGCGTGCGGCGGCGATCAAGGAGGCGATTGGCAAGATGGATGTGGCGAATGTCGATTTGTGGACGGCGACGGGGATGCCGAAGTTGCCTGCAATCGTGGCGTTGACGGGCTTTGAGGTTACTCAGGCCGAGCGTGATGCGGTTTGGAACGAGATCAAGGTTTGATCGTGATGTTCGCGCTGCGCACCGACGAGTTAGCCCTCACCCTAGCCCTCTCCCGGGGGGAGAGGGAATTAGGGCGGAGTGATGGATGGGAGTCGGGGTTATGACTTTTGCTACTCGGGCTGATCTGTTGGCGCGGAGCAGTGCGCATCGGTTGGAGCAGCTTGCTGTGCCGACGGATGCGCAGATGTTTGCCGAAGGGACTTTGCGCACGGCGATTGAGGGTGGGGATTTGTCGGGGCTGGCGGCGGTGGAGTTGGCGGTGCTGAATCTGGCGCTGGCGGCGATTGATGGGGCGTTGGGGGATGCGAGTGAGCTGATGGTGAGCTACAGCGTTCCGGCGACGGCTGCCAGCCCGCTGATCGCGCGTTTGTGTTCGACGATTGCTTTGTATTACTTGCAAAACGCCGAGCGCATGACGGCGGATGAAAGCAAGGCTTACGAGGGGGCGGTGGCGACGTTGCGGGCGCACAACAAGGGCGAGATCAATTTGTTGCCGCTCACGCCTGCGGAAGAGTTGCTGGTCGATGACCAGGTGCAGTTTGTGAGCGAGGCGCGACGCTACGGAAGTAGTGCTGCGCCGGTGGATGGTTGGTGATGAGACCCCATCCCCATCCTAACCTTCCCCTTGAAGGGGAAGGGACTGCCGCCCTCACCCCTTCAAGGGGTGAGTTGGAGAGATGGAATGCTTGAGCTTTCGCTTACG
>JAGVNQ010000103.1 GCA_020053195.1 Sideroxydans sp. | reverse complement strand
GTGCGCGCCACGCCGGTGAAACGCTGGGTGACATCGAGGATGGACGAAACGCTGAAGTCGGTGAGCACCAAATCCAGCGGCTCGCGGCTGCGCAGCAAAATATTTTCCGGCTTCAAATCGCGGTGTACCAGCCCGACAGAATGCACATCGCGCAACGCCGTCGCCAGCTCGCTTATCACCAAATGCAACACCGCTTGATCCAGCGCGCCGTCCTCCATCATCTGGCGCAACGAACCGTGCTCGCACAACTCCATCAACTCGAAAGCGTAGCCGTCCGACACACCTTCTTCCAGCATATTGACGCGGTGCGCCAGCGGAATTTTAGCGATGCGCTGCTGCACCTCGCGCTTGGGCAAAATGCCGTGGCGGTAAATCTTCGCCACCAACCCCGGCCCGCCCGTCAGCGCCTGCACAATCAACAATTCCGCCTCCGCCCCGCGCGTCGGCATCGGCTTGACGATGTGGTAGCGGTCTTTTAATGCGGAGGGCAAATTGACCAAACTCTGCAACGTCTCCGAACTGGTCAGCGTCTCACCCTCTGTGAGCGGGCGGTTGCAATACAGACAGATTGAAGTGCCGGGCGGATTGGCCTGGCCGCAGTCGTCGTGCGCGCAAATCACGGCGGCTTCTTGCGGCGCGATGGAATTTTCAACTTCCTGAATTTCGTTCGCGGCCTGCCTGCGCACAATATCCACCCCGGCCAGAATTTTGCCGCAGGCGCAGCGCATGGCCGACGGCAGATTTTCAGTGGCGCAACTGGGGCAACGGCGGATCAGTTCGGCATCCATGCTGGATTGCAGTGGCATACTTAATTTGCCAAGTAGGGATTGATTATTTCGAGCGAAGTGGATTTGAAATCTTCAACATTGCGTGTGACCAGCGCCAGTTTATGATGATGTGCGGTAGCCGCGATCAAACTATCCATCACCGCCAATTTGCGCCCCTGCAATTCTGCGAACGCCGAAATTTCCGCCCATTCTTCCAGCACTTCATCCGTCATTGGCAACACGCGCCCGGCGAATTTTATTTCCAGTTTGCGAAGCCACTGCATGAGTGTTTGGAAACGTTCCGGTTGAACAGATCGAATTTTGTAGAGTCCTTTTTTGATTTCTGCGATTGAGATACTACTGAGAAACAATTCATCGGGTTGTCGCTGATTGAACCATTGCATCACCGCTTCGCTCGGCATTTTTTTGACAAGCTCGGACAACACACAGGTATCAATCAAATAGCTCATAACTCAATATTCCTGCCCGTGTCTCTATTGCGCTCAAACAACGCAGCAAGCTGGTCATCGGCAGCATCAGCATTCAAACGAAGCTGGTCAAATAAAGACAGTTCTTGTTTATGCTGGCGCACGTAGTCCGTCAAAATATTGATCACCGCCTCCTGCGCGTTCCGGTAATGCCCAACCGCAATGATTTCATTGATGACTTTCTCGTCCAGAGTGATTGTCGTCATGGCTGTATTCCTTTTTCCGATGCAATGGGAGAAGTTTGGATAGGGCGGCGAGTGTTGTCAATGGCGGCAAGCGCAACGCAACTAGAGGTGAGTTTCAAGCGTGATGCAGTTCTTGCCGGATAGTTTCTCTTACGACATCGGCCAGCGTTTGACCTTGCGCGAATTGACTGAGCGCTTCGTTCATCAAGGTCTGATAATTTCCGCCCGACATTTCAG
Source organism: Sideroxydans sp. (assembly GCA_020053195.1). GTDB lineage: Bacteria > Pseudomonadota > Gammaproteobacteria > Burkholderiales > Gallionellaceae > Sideroxyarcus. The sequence continues at coordinate 4,304 of JAGVNQ010000103.1, read as the reverse complement.
CGCGCGCCTTAAAAACCGCCAGCGTCGCATTGTCCACTCGCATAGTGATGCGCGACTTGCCGCCCTGCGCGGCTTGCAGCTTTGCCACAGCGGACACCTCTGCCACGGGCTTGGCATCGGCAAAATCCATTTCGGCGTATTGATTGAAAAGCGGATCAGAATTGTTGTTCATAACGTTTCCCTACAAAGTAAAACTTGCGAAGCGATTCGCTTGCCTCCTCTCCCGCTTGCGGGAGAGGATTGAGGAGAGGGGAACGGGCATGACGAGTTCATTTGTCGGGGAAAGCAACTCGGCATGCCCGTGAGGTTGATTGGCCTTCCAGGCCGAAATGATGCGCGGGCAGTCGCCGCGCAATGTCCATACCACGATCAGAATCCGCCCCTTGCCGCCCATGCCCAAAGTAACAAATCGCACCTCGCCCACACTGTCAGCATCTTCACGAGTTAACGCATAAGGATCGAGTAACACGGGCTGCGCCTCATCAAACGTCACGCCTTCATGATTCAGCGGGTTGACTGCGGCCTTGTCGGGATCGAATTCAATCTTCATGCCTTGATTGTATGTACATCGGCATGCACTAGCAAGGATTTTGCGGGGGAGTAAAGATAAGCAAGGGGAGTGAGCTCCCCCTCAATTTTTTAAAGCCAAACATCGCGGGAACGCCCGCCAATAGGCGATCTACAACATGCGATGCGTGAAGAACGCCTATTGGCGGGAATCTTCAGGCGTTGGCATTTTCAAAACCAAACAAAACGCCCCATTGCTGGGGCGTTTTGGAGGGGGATGGAATCAATCGAGTACGATCCCATTGATCCCTAGTCTATGAATCTTCGGCTTTTTTTCGATCAAATCTCACAAGCACGTACAAAAGAGCAAGCGCTGCTACGCCCATCCAAAAAAAAGTTGATGCGCCAGAGCCTTCTGATGGAAATTTATTATTAAGTGTGTTGTTGGGCAAATACTTGATGGTCACTACCTCGCCCCCCATGAATTTATTGAGTACGTCTTTCGGGATGCTTCGGTTTCGGATTGTCACCATATTTTCATTTTCATCCAGAAACGAAATATCTGATTTGAAAGATTTGGTTTCGCTTGTCGTAATAAAAAGTTTTTTTGTAGTTCGTGTGGTCTCAAGATATTGACCTAACGGATTCACTATGGCTATCTTGCCGTTGTTCATTATTTCGCGATGTTCATTAAATTCTCCAATGGAAGAAAACAGGAAATAAATTCCCATAAAAGCCAGGAAGATATTTGTAAACCAGTTAAGCATAGTGCCTCCGCGTTGTAATAGTTAAGCCAAAATTTCATGAGAAAACTGAGAGATCACGGTTTTCTCGACTCTTGTTGCTAATCCTCAATCTTTGCAGGGGCAAGCATCCCAGCATCCGCACAGAAATGCAACCGAGATTCATTTTTCAATTTCCCGGATTCCGCTTTCTCCTACAACCTCCACGAAACCCCGCCCAACTCCACCCCGCGCGATTTGCAGCTACATTCCAGCGCGGCCATATCCCCGCGCCCCGGTATGCCGACGTACCAGACGCGTCCGTCGTCGAGCATGGTCTGGATGCGTTTATTGGCCGGGTCTGCCGCAGCGTTCAGGTATTGCGCATAGACCTTGCGCCCGCGCGCCGACAGCGGCAGCAGCGGCTGGTTGGTCGAGCCGCGCCAGACATGCGCCAGCGGTTTGGCATCCACGTAGGGTTCGGGGATGAGTGCATCCAGTTTTGCCAGAATCGCCGCGTGATTTTTTTTCAGCGTGGCTAGCGGGTAGCCGCTGTAGCAGAGGATGTCGAAGTCGAGTTTGGCTTTTGTGCGCCAACGGATGAGGCCGTCGAGCAAGGCCGTTAAGGCTTGCGGTTGGTCGAACGGTTCGCCGCCGGAAATAGTCACGCCGTCTAGTCCGTTTGCGGCGGTTTTTCGGCACCAGTTCAGCAGTTGCGCCACCGGCATTTCGCGTTCCGCATCGTTCTCCCACGTGTCTTGCGACACGCAATTTTTACAGCGGATGCTGCAACCTTGCAGCCAGATGCCGAGGCGTTTGCCGGGACCGAGTACGGTGACGGGGTAGTGGGCTTTGTTGATGGCGATGTTCATTTTGCTTTCAACCCAGATAATCCAATAACACCGTCATTCCCGCGCAGGCGGGAATCCAGCGAAAATATCTCACCGCGAAGCGGACAAAACCTTGAATTGCCCCGCTACGCGGGAATATTTTATTTGCTGGATTCCCGCCTGCGCGGGAATGACGGTAGCGCAGTTTTTATGAACTCTGCAACGCCAGCGTCACCACCTTGTCCTGCTCGCTCATGCCGCTGATTAGCAGCCGCGTTTTGCCTTCCAGATCGTGTTCAAACATGGCGCGTGACAGTGGATTGATGAAGGACGATTCGAGCTGGTTGCCGATGCCGCGTCCGCCGTTGCTGAGGTCATCGGTGCAGCGTTTGAGCAGTTGCTCATGAACTTGCGGCGTGAGCGCGAGTTTGAGTTTGAATTCCTCGGCCAAGCGCCGCGCCACGTTGTTCAGCATGCCGTCGAATATCAGCGCGGCAACTTCGGGGCGGATGAAGTTGAACACCACGATGTTGTCGCCGATGCGGTTGAGCAGTTCCGGGCGCGACAGTTTGTATTTGAAATAATTGCCGATCTCTTCGCGCACATTTTTTTCCACCGTTTCGTAAGCGTCGCCCGGCTTCACGTGCTGCACGCGGTTGCCCAGTTTGTCTTCGACGAAGATGCCGAGGTTGGAGGTGAACACCAGAATGGTTTCGGAAAAATACGCGGTGTCGCCGCGCCCGTCGGTGAGGCGGCCGTCTTCCAGAATCTGCAAAAATTTATCCAGAATACGCGGATGCGCTTTTTCGATTTCGTCGAACAGCACCACCGAGAACGGCTTTTCGCGCACCGCGTTGGTCAGCTCGCCGCCCGCGTCGAAACCGACATAACCCGGCGGTGCGCCCAGCAGCCGTGCGCCGCTGTGCTCTTCGGCGAACTCGCTCATGTCGAAACGCAGGTAAGCTTTTTCGTCACCGAACACTAGTTGCGTCAGCGTCTTCGCCAGCTCGGTTTTGCCGACCCCGGTGGGGCCGGCAAAAAACAGCACGCCGCGCGGACGGCTGCCGCCCGAACGCGCCTGCGCTCCGGTCATGCCCATCACCGAACGTTTGAGAATGTCCAGTGTCTTCACCACGGCAGGATGCTGGCCTTTGACGCGGTCTTCGATGAAGGCTTGCGCGTCGCGGATTTTTTCGCGCAGATAATCTTTGCGCCACGGGTTGTCCAGCGCGCCCACTTTGTAACAACGCACCGCATCGTCGATGTCGCCCATGCCAAGCTGGCTGCGATCGGCCAGCTCGGTGATGTCCGACAATGCGGTCAGCGACATGCCTTCCGTGCTCTCGGCAAAACGTTCCACAAATTTTTCGCGCGCCGGTTCGGCGGCTTCGGCGTAGCCGACAAACAACGGAGCCAATTGCTGCGCGGTGGCCTGACGCATTTCGAAATCCGGCTTGCCGATAATCAAACTGGCGACACGCTCGGAATCCAGTGTGAACCAAGAAGGCAAATCCTGTGCGCGGTTGACCAGCCACAGCACCGGGTTGTACAAAGGTTTTGCCCCCTCTCCCGCAAGCGGGAGAGGGTTGGGGAGAGGGGCTTTGGGCGTGGCGGGAACGACGGGTGCAGCATGCAACGCCAGCTTTTCCGCCGCAATAAAAAAGCGGTGTTCACCTTCAGTGAGATGGTCGGCCTGTCGCGTGATGCGCGAAGCGAAATCCACCACCAGCACGTAGCGCGCCTCGCGCGACGACACCAGCGTTTTCATCAAGTTCGCCAGCGTCTCCAGACTCACCATCTGGCTGCCGGATTTCAATTTCAAGTCGAACAATTTTTCGGCCTGTTCGCGCACGGCAGTTTCGTCCGGGTAAACGCGCAGCCCGTCCGCCGGGTCGTACACCAGCAGAAAAGAATACCCCTTGGCCTTCAACGTTTCCCACACCGCGCGTATCAGCGGCACCAGCGCCGGGCCGTTGGGTAAGGGCGCGAGAAAACTGTCGTGGATCGCTCCCGACACTACGAACTGCGAACGGATTGGAAGCAGACGCTCAAGGTCGGTGAGCCAACGTGATGCGGGTAGAGTCATTTGATTTCCAATCTATCTGGATATTTGGGTTTTCTCCCCTCGCCCGCTGGCGGGAGAGGGGCAGGGGGAGAGGGTCTGTAATTACCGAAACTTTGGCTACAACTCAACGACCCTCACCCTAACCCTCTCCCGCCAGCGGGCGAGGGGATGTGACGCGCT
>JAGVNQ010000149.1 GCA_020053195.1 Sideroxydans sp. | reverse complement strand
CGGACGCGCGGTGATGCAGGCGCTGGCGGCCAAGCTGGGCATAGAAGCCGACTTGTCCGGCGTGCAGGAACAAGTGCCGATGATGGCCGAGATCAAGGAAGAAATTTGCATCGGCTGCACGCGCTGTTTCAAAGTCTGCCCCACCGACGCGATCATGGGCGCGGCGCAACAAATCCACGTGGTGTTCCGCGAAGCCTGCACCGCCTGCGGCAAATGCGAAGCCGTGTGCCCGACCGAATCGGTGAAGCTGCAACCGATTCCGGCCACGCTGCAATCCTGGTATTGGAATAAACCGGTGGTGGGAGGTGTGGTATGAGTTTGCTGAATTCCATTTTAAATTTGAAGCCAAGCCCGCTCCTTCCCCCTTGTAGGGGGAAGGTTGGGATGGGGGTAGAGTCGTGGATCGCTACCGTTTCTACCCCCATCCTAACCCTCCCCCTGCAAGGGGGAGGGGATGAAGTCGCTGGAAGATTGTTAAGGGCGAATCACAACCGACAATTCGCAGGGAGCGCAGCATGAAACTCTTCGATCTGCGCGGCGGTGTCCATCCCGAAGGCAAAAAAGATTTGTCGGCGCAGCGCCGTATCCGCGCGCTACCGTTGCCGCAATTTTTATATGTGCCGCTACAACAACACATCGGCGCGCCCGCCACGCCGGTGGTGCACGTCGGCGACCAGGTGTTGAAAGGCCAACTCATCGCGACGGCACAAGGCGCTGTGTCCTCGGCCATCCACGCGCCGACCTCCGGTACAGTCATCGCGCTGGGCGATTTTGTCGCGCCGCATCCGTCCGGCTTGCCCGTGCCGACCATCACTTTGCAAAGCGACGGCGCGGACAAATGGATAGACACTGAAACGATTGATGATCCGTTCGCGCTACCCCCCGAAGACATCGCCGCGCGTGTCGGTGCGGCGGGCATTGTCGGCTTGGGCGGCGCAACTTTTCCATCGGCACTCAAACTCAATTTAAGTAGAAACAGCGGTGTGCAAACGCTGATCATGAACGGCGGCGAATGCGAGCCGTATCTCACTTGCGACGACCGCATCATGCGCGAACGCGCGGTTGAAATTGTCGAAGGCATTCTCCTCATCGCCCGTGCCGTGGCCGCCAAAGAAATTTTGGTCGGCATCGAAGACAACAAGCCGGAAGCCATTGCCGCCATGCAAGAAGCTGCGCAGGGCACTGCGGTCAAAGTTATCGCCATGCCCAGCATGTACCCCATGGGTTCGGAAAAACAAATTATCCAAGTCCTCACCGGCTTTGAAGTACCCGCCGGAGGCCGTCCCGCCGACATCGGTTTGCTGGTTCACAACGTCGCCACCGCGTATGCCGTGCAACAAGCCATCCGCTTCGGCAGACCGCTGATTTCTCGACTGGTCACGGTCAGCGGCGGCGCGATTAAAACGCCCAGCAACGTGGAAGCTTTGATCGGCACTCCGGTGCAAGAGCTAATCGACTTCGCCGACGGCTACACCCAACCCGCCGCGCGCTTGGTGTTGGGTGGGCCGATGATGGGGCAGCAGTTCACCCACACCGGCGTGCCGGTGGTGAAAGGCACCAGCGGTGTGCTGGCGCTGACGCAAGCCGAAATCGGGCAAGCCGCGCCGTCGCCGTGTATCCGCTGTTCGACTTGTATCCGAGTTTGTCCGGTGGGACTGATGCCGGTGGAAATGGTGTCGCGCATCCGCGCTTCGGACTTGGCCGCTGCGGTAACGTTCGGCTTGAAAGATTGCATCGCCTGCGGCTCGTGCTCGTATGTGTGTCCGGCGCACATCCCGCTGGTGCATTACTTCAACTACGCCAAAGGCGATCTGGCCGCGCAAGAGCGCACCAAATTAAAACAGGAAGCGACCAAGAAATTGGCCGATGCGCGCAACGAGCGTATTGCCCGCATTGAACGCGAACGCGCGGAAGCGGCGGCGAGGCGCAAAGCGGCAAGGGAAGCGAAGGAACGGGCGAAGGCAGAGGCAGCGAAGGTTGCGGAGGAGGTTGTATGAGTTACAAGCTATCACTACAGAATCAAAACCTGTCACCACAGAGACACAGAGACACAGAGAAAAACCACACCCTAAGTTTTGAGTTAGCAGGATATTTTCCGAGATTTTGTTTTGCATTTGATGTTCTCTGTTTTTGCTTTTCTCTGTGTCTCTGTGTCTCTGTGGTGAATGGTTTTTCGGGGTTTATTTTATGAACCCCATCGCCCATTCCCCCCACGCCCACGCGCCCGTCTCTGTCGCCAAAGTCATGGGCACGGTGTTGCTCGCGCTCACGCCCGCCACGCTGTTTGGCTTCTGGCTCTACGGTTTTCCCGCCATCAATTTGTGGGCGATCTCGCTCATCGCGGCCATTCTCGGCGAAGCACTGGTCGTGCGCATGCAAGCGCGCAAAGTGCGGCCAGTCATCATGGACGGTTCGGGCATTTTGACCGCGTGGTTGCTGGCGCTGTCGTTGCCGCCATTCGCGCCGTGGTGGATTGCGGTGGTGGGCAGTTTGTTCGCGGTGGTGATCGGCAAGCAGGTGTTCGGCGGGCTGGGGCAAAACGTGTTTAACCCGGCCATGGCGGCGCGCGTGATGTTGCTGATTTCGTTCCCGCTGGAAATGACTTCGTGGGTTGCACCGCAACAAGCGCCGGGCTGGCTCGACAGTTTGCGCATCACTTTTTTGAGCCAGCCGATTGACGGCATGGCCAGCGCGTCGCTGCTCGGTCACGTGAAAACCGAGTTCACGCGCGGCATCGGTTTGGATCAGGCGATGCTCGGATATTTTTCGCCGCTAGATTTTATGTGGGGCAGCCGCGCGGGCAGCATGGGCGAAACGGCGGCGCTGTTGTTGCTGGTCGGCGGCCTGTTCCTCATCGCGCAGCGCATCATCACGTGGCATGCGCCGGTGGCGATGTTGCTCGGCGTGGCTGTGCCCGCGCTGATTTTCAACGCCATCGACGGCAACCATTACGCCGGGCCCATGGTTCATCTGTTGAGCGGTGGCCTGATGCTGGGTGCGTTTTTCATCATCACCGACCCGGTGACTTCGCCCAACACGGTGCTGGGGCAAATTATTTTCGGCCTCGGTTGCGGGCTGCTGACGTGGATCATCCGCACCTGGGGCGGCTACCCTGAAGGCGTGGCCTTCGCCGTGCTGCTGATGAACGCCGCCACGCCCATCATCGACCAATACGCTAAACCGAGAATTTACGGGCGCGACCGCAAAGGGGCGGCGTTGGCGGCGGAGAAAAAATAAATGCAAAAACATTTGCCACAGAGGACACAGAGATCACAGAGAAAGCCGCTGGTAATTCAGACCTTGTGGGTGAACCAACCAATTGTTGAGACTCCGCGATTATCTCTGTGTGCTCTGTGTCCTCTGTGGCAAAAAAGCTTTTAAAGAGGTTTTAAAAAAATGAAACTCGAAGAACTACGCGGCAAGTTGGTTTATCAGGGGCTGTTGCTGGGCGGGGTGGCGCTGCTCACCAGCGCGGCGCTGGCGTTTGCTTCGCGCGCCACCGAGGCGGACATCCGGGCTGCGGAAGCGGCTGACTTGAAGGCTTCGCTGTCGCAGGTGTTGCCGGGTGAATACGACAACGATTTGTTGCAAGACACGGTCACGTTGAACGGCAAAGATGGCGAAGTGCTAGTCTATCGCGCGCGTCGTGCGGGCAAGGTGGAAGCGGTGGTGTATCGCGTGATCGGCCACGGTTATGCCGGAAACATTGTGTGCGTGATGGGCTTGTCGCGCGAAGGAAAAATTCTCGGCGTGCGCGTCATCGCCCACAAAGAAACGCCGGGGCTGGGCGACATGATCGAACCGGCCAAAGGGAAATGGATATTCGATTTTGACGGCAAATGGCTGGGCGATCCGCCCGCCGAAAAATGGGCGGTGAAAAAAGACGGCGGCGTGTTCGACCAGTTCGCCGGAGCCACCATCACCCCGCGCGGCGTGGTGAACGCGGTGAAGGGCGGGTTGGAATTTTTCGAGAGCAATAAGGCGCAGTTACTAGATGCTGGAGGTGTGAGATGAAATTGCTTAAAACCTTTTCACCACAGAGGCACAGAGACACAGAGAAAGGCAAAAGCAGAGAACTTCAAATGCTTTCTAAAATATCTGCGCAAAATTCGTTTATGCAAGGTCTATGGTTTGGTTTTCCTCTGTGTCTCTGTGTCTCTGTGGTGAATGTTTTGCCCTGGAGGTTTTCATGAACGAAAAATACGCCCGCATCACCCGCGATGGTTTGTGGGACAACAACGTGGTGTTCGCGCAGATGCTCGCGCTGTGCCCGACGCTGGCGGTGACCAGCAGCGCCACCAACGGGCTGGGCATGGGGCTGGCCTCCACGGCAGTGTTGCTGCTGTCCAACAGCATCATCTCCAGCGTGCGCCAATTCATCAGCACCGAAGTGCGCATCCCGGTTTATATCGTGCTGATCGCCACACTGGTGACGCTGGTGGATATGAGCTTGAACGCGTGGGTGCATGAACTGTACAAAGTGCTGGGGCTGTTCATCGCGCTGATCGTGGTCAACTGCGCCATCCTCGGCCGCGCCGAAGCGTTCGCCTCGAAAAACAGCGTGGCGGATTCCGCGCTGGACGGCTTGATGATGGGCTTGGGCTTTACCGCAGCACTGGTGCTGATCGGCGGCGTGCGCGAAATATTTGGCAGCGGCACTTTATTCGCCAACGCGCATTTGTTGCTGGGCTCGTCCTTCGCGTTTCTGGAAACCACCATCATTCCCGAATACAAAGGTTACCTGCTGATGATCCTGCCGCCGGGCGGGTTTTTGGTGGTGGGATTATTGCTGGCAGGCAAGCGCGTGATGGAAAGTCGGCGCGCGGTGAAAGCGCAAATGTCTGCCGCTGAGGCGGCGTAGGCTGCATCGCTCCTCCCCTGACAAGGGGAGGCCGGGAGGGGTTAGGGTCTCAGCAAAATCCACCCCCTCAAACTCCCGCTTATCAGCGGCGTAGGTTGGGCAAAGCGCAGCGTGCCCAACTTGATTGCCAGTGAATATATTCGTTG
>JAGVNQ010000008.1 GCA_020053195.1 Sideroxydans sp. | reverse complement strand
GTGCTTGTCGCCTACAGGCAGGCTGTCCGCGAGGTCGGCCAGTGCTTTCAACTCTTTTGCGAGCGCTCTCAATTCATCCGGTCGCATCTCCATGCCGTTGAACGGATGGGAATCGAGCACCACCAGTGCTTTGTTGTGGCGGCAGCGGGTGATCGTTGAAGAAATCATCAGCTTTCCTTTCTCGTTAGCCCTCTCTCCCGCCGGGAGAGGGTTGGGGTGAGGGAAATGCGCAGCATTCGGGTTCACGATTGGCTCCTAACTGGAAACGCGTAACGGCAATACTGCAAGTCCTCACCCCATGTGCAGACGGGGTGGTCGCTCAGTGAATCAGCGACGATGCCGAGCGCGAGCCGCACGCGGTAGAGGGGGATGGTTATCATTTGTCTTCTCCCAAAGCTTTCTTAATGGCCTTCTCCTGATTGGCGATGTCGCCCTTCATCTGTTGCAACCTGCCTAAATCCGCCAGCAGCAAATCCCGCCCCGGCAGCACGCGGCAACCCAGCTTGCTGGCGTGCAGGCTGGCCAGTGCCGTGCCTTCGGTGGCGGCATCGAAGGCGATGGCAGTCTCCAAATTTGGAAGGTGATCTTCCGAGGCTTCCGAGGTGTATTTGTCCAGCGTGTTGACCGACACCTCGCGCCCCAGCAGGCGGCTCATGTCGGCGGCGATCTGGTAACGGTCTTTGTGGCAACCCTTAATCGCCTCGCCCATCACGTGCGCGATCTCGCCGCGAAAGCGCCAAGCGCCGGGTGTGTGCGGGTGCGCCTGCGGGATGGCTGCGATGGTTGCAAACAGGTCGCCGGTGAGCGTGTCGGACGCGCGGCGCATGTCAGGCGGCCTTTCTCAAGTTGCCGGTGGCGGCAACCGCCTTGCTATTGCGCGCCACTTCCAATGCGTTAAACTGCACCGCACGGAAGCCTTGTGCTTTGGGCGTGCCGTCCGCGTTGTAGCGCGAAGGCCAGATCACCATCGGGTGCAGCTCAAGCGCATCGGCGATGCGTTGCTGGTTCTTGGGCAGCACGCGCACTAGGGCGGCGGAAAGGCTGGATGATTCGGCTAATCCATGCGCCTTGGCCAGGGCGGAAAGCGTGATGCCCTTGAGGCGCAGCGCGCAAATAACTTCGGCAGGATCCCAGTCGGCTTGGTCGGCTTTTTTTAGGGTGGCGGTTTTCATGGTTTAGATTTAGTTAACGGGTTGCGATGGGTGGAATCTTAGACTCCTAATTAGGAGTCTGTCAACACTTTTGACATCAGTTTTTGGAGTCGTGCGGTTTTGATCGAATAGGAGGGCAAGGAAATGCGTTTTTTCCTTTTAATACAGAATAATATTTATAAAGCAGGTTTCCAGTGACGCACTCTGGAGAAAATTTATCTGACAGACTTAAGCTCGCACGCGCTGCACTTTCTTTAAATCAAAAAGAGTTTGCATCCAAATCAGGAGTTGGCTTTAGTTCGTATCAGAAATATGAGATGGGGTTAAGCATCCCAGGCGGGGATGCGATAAGAGGTTTTGTGCAGCTAGGTATCAATGCCAATTGGCTTATAACTGGCGATGGCGAGATGCTGTTGGCAGATGATCGCCCACGGTTGACAAAGTATGAGGTGGCAAAATTATCGAAAAAGATAGTGGGTGAAGCACCAGCACTCTACGCCTTAAACCCAAGCGCAGAATTTGAAGCCCGGCTAAAACGTGTGGCAACAATGACAGATGTGTCCACCCGAATTTACAGCGAATTAAGTTTCATGCCGTCGAGTGATTGGATCGGCCTGATCCAGACTCTGTTGTTCGATCAACATATTGATGAGGCGGGTGCTAAACAGATTGTTGAGTTGTTGAAACGGCAGTCAGGTAAAAATTGAAAGGGAGACGGAGTGAGTAAAAAATCCGACGATGCGTTTATTTTTTTGTTAGTGACGATGTTCGTCGGACTGGTGGTTGCAACTGCCGCTGCTGTGTACGGTATAGGCAAACTCACCTGGTGGGGTATCCAGTCGTATCGAGAAAAGAAACGCACTCAAGCAAAGGTGTTCGTTTCAAAAAACACAGATTTGGTAAACCATCCAATGGAAAATATTAAAACAGCTGAGGTGGCATTTTTTAAATCTGAATCTCGTAAACATGATCCCTGGTTAGAACATTGTTTGGCTATTGAGACCGCATGGGATCGTGGAGACTACGATTGGGCGAGAATGCAGTTGCAGCGGATAGCCTACGGTATGGTAGAGCCATCAGTAACGGACGCGCAGCGCGCAGATTTCACGCGCCTTATGACTGCCTTTGCCAAAGAAGACCCTTTTTATAAGGATGTGATGGAAAGAGTGCGGCCATTGATTCGAGCTAACCCGGGTATGTTGCAAAGCCAGATTTACAAAGGGCAACCGGATGAGACCAAGGAGCAGATGCGCTACGTGTTGTATTTCGCACACGAACTGGGCGACATCATCCGCACCAAGAAAGGCAACAGCTACAAACTGACACTACCAGACGAAATAATTGAGGGCGACGCGGTTAAGCAACTAGGAGATGATATGGCTAAAATTACTGTTGATTCAGATTCCGTCACTCAAGGGGGAGCAGCATGAATAAATTGATTGTTTTGTTTTTTGTTTTGGTGACGGGCAGCGCATTCGCCAGCGGAGAGGATTTGGTAAATTGCCTGCATAACAACGGTAACGCAATGAACCCGCTTGACTGCGAGTTACAAAGGAAAATTGCGGCTGAGGATAAAGCAAAAGAAGATGTGTATCAGAAGCAAAGAGATGCTGATGAGGCTGCGTCTAAAAGAAGACGCGCTGACTATGATAGCGGTGCCAACTTGGAAACATGCCACTGGAACACAGGAACTGAAATTGGAGAAAAATTTTGCGAGAAACTTCGCAAAGACCAACAAGAGAAAGAGCGCGACGCACAACATGTGCGCGAGACCGCCGAAGCCGAGATTAAACGTCAAAAAGAGTCTGACGCAATCGGGCGTGCATTCCAACTCGAACAGGCGCGCGAATTAGCTGCCCAAAAGCGCAAATGCGGCAAAGACTACAGGACGATTCGCATCGGCATGACAATCGAGCGGCTGGATGAATGCACTGCTGGTGCGTCCTACGTCAACGAAACCGTCACTCAGGACGGTGTGATCGAGACCTATCGGACGAGGTCCTCATATGTGAACGTGAAGAACGGCAAGATCATCAGTTACACCATGCGTTAGAACTATCCTGAAATAACCATCATCAAGCCCCGCCCTCTGCGGGGCTTTTGCTTTCTGCCGGAACTAGTTCCGCCTTACACCCCCTCCCGCGCGCGCGTAAATTCGCGGCGTGAACACAAAGCAAGCTCACTTTTAT
>JAGVNQ010000026.1 GCA_020053195.1 Sideroxydans sp. | reverse complement strand
GTGCTTGTCGCCTACAGGCAGGCTGTCCGCGAGGTCGGCCAGTGCTTTCAACTCTTTTGCGAGCGCTCTCAATTCATCCGGTCGCATCTCCATGCCGTTAAACGGGCTGGATTCGAGCACCACCAAGGCTTGCTTGTGGCGGCAGCGGGTGATCGTTGATTTCAGGTTCATGTCCATTCCTTCTCAATCGACAACGACGATTCCGATGGCGAGCTGGACGCGGTAGAGGGGGATGGTTTTCATGTCATTCCTCCTTGAATTCAAACTCTGGCTGCATGTGTTTCTCGACGTTGCCTTTGTGCCAAGCCAAACCCTCCATACCCTGCTGGATGGAAGCAAGCGCGCTTGCAGCATCTGCCTTGCCGCTGTGGAATTGGAGTAGTTGCCCAATCGCTGTATTGAGCAGTTCTTGAAGAGCTTGTATGTCGGTTGGGGTGGCGGCGCGGCCAGTGGGGACTTCGATCAGCAATTTTCCAGCGCTGGCAGCAAGCCAACGGGTTACGAAATCAATACCGCATGCCATCTCGAATGGCCGGATCATGTTGGCTGGGATGCGACCAGACTGAAACCACTTGTAAAGCGTCCAGTGGTCGGTTAACCCCATGCGCTCAGCGATGCTCTCGACCGACAAATTTAAACGTTCGCGGGCGTGGTCTTTGCACAACTCAAGCGCCTGGCGCAGGCTGGTTGGTTGAATGCGTTTCCAATTGCGACGGATCATTGGAACGCCCTCTGGGAAACTACTCCAAACAAATAACCAGTTGGAACAGGTAAAAGGGTTTTGTATTGCGTAAAATGTCGGTTATTGCAAGTACACATAAAACACAAAAGTTGCATTGGCATAAAGATTCCTAAGCGGCGAGTTTTTCAGGGTTTGGTTTGAGGCCGAGAAACACAGCAGCGCGATGCGCTTCTCCCCGACGGCCCTTGGCTTTGCCGCGCAGAAGATCGCGCGCGGCCTGATAGTTGATTTCGTTTTCTGCGCACAGCTCGCTCAAAGTGATGCCATTCGCAGCAAGCTCGGCGCGCTTTTTAGCGAGCTTGGCCTTTTCGGCCTTGGTGTCAGTTTTTTGCGTCATTTGTGGTAATTGGCGGCTGTGTGTGTCTCGGTGTGGTAAATCTACGCGTATATTTACGCGTAGGCAAGGGGGTGTCGTGAATATTTCTGAGAAAATAAAAAAAGTCATAAAAGACAAGGCAATAAAAGATAGTGAATTTGCTCTATCAACCGGAATATCGATTGATCGCGTTAGAAATCTTTGCCAAGGGAAAGTGAAGAAATTGCAGCCGCACGAAAAAGATGCGATTCGTGATGCTTATGGAGTAAGTCAGGAATGGTGGGAAAGCGATTCTGTTAACCCGTACATGCTAGACGTAGAGCCCCTACGTTCGCCAAGTGCAACTTATGCAGTCTCGCCAGCTAGAGTGCCGTTAAACAATTCGGGGGCGGTCAAGGTTGAACTACTACAGCCAAGCGCAGAGTGGATTGTTCTTACCACCATCGCCATATCTGAAGCTGATTGGTTGCCACCATCTATCAAACTTGATAGATCAGCTCAGGCCGGGCTGGCGCTTAGGTTGTATCAACTTCTGGTGATGCATCTCGGTACTTCTGAGCCTAAATGGGAATGGATGATGAATAATCGAGAGGCGCTACAGCATGTCCTGCATTTCGTTTTTGATCTCGATCAGATGGAAATCTTAATGTCGCAATCTGCGCAGGACGTGAAGAAAGGATAGGCATAGGTAGGCACGGTAAATGAATAATGAATTAAAGCAATATTTCATGCAGAGGTTGAAGTGCATGAAAGAGTCAGCAGATTCCCATCCCTACGCACAATGGGTGACGGTGATTGACCCAAATTGTGCGGAGGCTTGTAAAGAGTTGTGCAGAAAGGCTTGGCGTGTGGACGGAAAAGCGTTATCTGATCTTGTACGCATTCATATTTCGCAAAAACATCCGCATTGCAGGTGTAGATTGAGACCTATGTCGTTAAGCGCAATTTCACTGGAAAAAGTTCAACTAATGGACTAGACGTAGAAATCAGATAGAGACACGGGGAATTTAAAACTCGTTCATTAAACAGGAGGGTTTTTCTACTTAAACAAAAGGAAGTTTTTTAAGCGGGAGCTAAAATGAAAAAACTGGCTGTTTTAATTATCACAAGTGTTTTCTGCATTACATGTTACGCAGAACCCAACAAGGCTACCGCGTCTAAATGGCTCGCCGAGTTTAGAACGGCGCACGAGAAAAAAGGTGATGCGCTCTTCCTCAATGACCCAGTGAAACGGAGTGCACACATGCAAACACTGATGAAACTTCAAGATCGGGCAGAGAAGCTATTTGGTCAGTCGAACAATTATCAATACGATGTATGCATAAAAGCGTCCATCGGACTTGCTTCAATGTGGCAGGATGAGATAGATATTGCGAGAGGCTCACCCAATGCCTACATCACAGCCTCTGGACTTGCCAATATGGCTTGGGAATCAGGGCAAAGCTACGGTGCATGCCGTGATTTGATCGATTCTATGAAATAAATTTGGCGCTAATAAATCTTCCTTACTGGAGAGCAGTATGAATAAGTTGATCGTAGCAATGCTAATGTTGATCGCCTGCAATGCTTTTGCGGAAGAAACTCGCGCCCAGCAGCTGGAGCGTGAGTTCGCGGAAGAGCAGGCTGCACTGGATATTCGACAGCAAGCCGCATTGAAAGAACAAGACAAAGAAGAAGCCGCCCAAAAACGCAAGTGCGGCAAAGATTACGGCGTACTGCGCATCGGCATGTCCATCGACCGACTGCAAGATTGCATGGGCGCGGTCTATGTCACGAAGACTGTCCGCAAGGATGGGGTGATAGAGACTTATCGAACGATGTTCGATTTGGTGAACGTGAAGGATGGCAAGGTCATCAGCTATACAGAGCGAACTGACAATTGATGTAGCCCTACATAAGCACCCATCAAGCCCCGCTCATGCGGGGCTTTTGCTTTCTGCCGGAACTAGTTCCGCCTTACACCCCCTCCCGCGCGCGCGTAAATTCGCGGCGTGAACACAAAGCAAGCTCACTTTTAT